>DATLYA010000257.1:0-27943 GCA_035575235.1 Candidatus Methylomirabilota bacterium | reverse complement strand
CAGCTTTTATATTCATCTTGTAGACTATGAGGCAGAACCTCTGTCCCATCGAACATTTTGTCGAATAATTCCGTCAGCTCTTGGCTTGATTGGAAGGCCCGGAGTTGGGCTAGGCACGCAGCGGTGAACTCTTCGCGAGACTGTTTTACCTCCGCGCTCCATGCTTCGCCTATAGCCCCAACATAAATTGTGTCAAGCCATGAACCGACCTGAGACTCTTCGATGACCTGACCAGCATGCGCCTCTAGTATCCGTAGCGCCCCAGTTACGTAGTTCTCTGCATATATTCCCTGACCATCAAAGGGTGCAGTGAGAACATGAACATCTCGCGTGGCATAACGGCGACCGCGATTGACCCGACCAAAACGCTGCACGAGCGCTTCCAGAGGAGCGGGTTCACTAAAGAGCGTATCGAAGTCGATGTCCAGGCTTACTTCCACAACTTGGGTAGCAATCAGGACAGTGGGTGAAACTGTTCGATCCCTTTGCCTCGTCCCCATACGGTTGAGGAGCCGTTGTTCTTTGCGAAAACGATCTCGCGCGTTGAAGCGACCGTGGAGCATTTCTACGAGAGTGTTGGTATTCCCTAGGCGTTCCCGCAAAGCATCGTAAACTTCTGCGGCAGTTCTGACCGTATTACAGACCACCAGAACCGACTCTCCAGAACGGGCATGTTGTGCGATGCGCTCCAGGATAGTGGAATCGTTGATGCGACCTTCTACTAAGTGGAGTGTGTGACGAGCGAAACTTTTATACAGAGCGTCGCCAGCACTCAGCACAACTGTATTGCCCAACACCTCGCCTAAAGCATCGCGCAACACTTGAGGAAAGGTTGCTGACATTACTAAGAACTTTCCTCCGAGGTAGCGTTGCAGATACTCCACCATCCCAAGGATCATTCCCAAACGTTTAGGTTCATATGCATGCACTTCGTCGAAGATGAAGAGTCCCTCTGCAGCGTCAGTGTAAAGCGCTTCGTACCCTCTGAGCTTAAAAGCGCCACGAAGCAGCTGGTAGGGCGTTAATACTCGTATAGGGTGATAATGCAAACGTGCTAGCGACCGCTCACGGCGAGCTACGTCCTCTGCTTTCTCTGGAGTATAGCCCTTTTCTAACAAGCTCCGATAAAGTGCTTGCAGAGCCCGAGAATGCTGTAGAGCGACTGCCTCTGGAAAATAACGAGACAAACGCGCATGCATGGCGTTGAGACTGGCCTGATACGGCAGCAAGTAAAAGATTCGTCCTTTAGAGCCATCGTCTTCTTGCTGGCGGGCAGTCCAAAGGAGCGCAGCTTCGGTCTTTCCACTGCCTGTCGGGGCGACCAACAGCGCATGCCCTGTACAGTTTGCAGCTTCGCGTTGATGTGTATACAAATTCTCAAGCGAACCGAGGTCAAGACGTTCTACAGTTTCTTGCACCTCCTTTAGTGGCGAAGGTGTTGGCGTGACATGAGCAGAGGCAGTGTGGTCAGCCAGAAGCACGAGACCGCGCAGAGCAAGTGCACTAAGATTTTCTGGCGAAGAAGCGGGTTGTTCATCGAGTCTTCGTACTAATTGCCTGTAAGATTTCAATGCTCGATGAATCCGTGCAACTGCATGGTGATGGAAATCTTCAACTGGATGCTCTGGTGGGGACGGTGTGACTTCAATTCCTTGCATACCGCTGCGTTGAGCCCAAAAGAGAGGATCGACCCTCATCCATGCCGCCAAAGCTTCTATGATGGGATTGCTTATTTCCTTAACTAAAGAAGCAACAGGATCGTCTTCGGGGTCATCAGGATCTGGATACGAGGTTATGATGATGCGGAAATCGCGATGGTGGGAGGCGATACCAGCGGCAACCCAGGCCCTATCATTCCAAGAGTCTTCAGGGAACGCCCATTCCAGGAACGCAAGAGAAAGCACTTCATGGCGCTGGCCCCAAGACTTTCCTTCTGGTCGTAGTTGAGCTTGAAAACCGGCGGCGCTTTTTCCTAAATCATGGAGAACACACGCCCAGAATGCACGATGCCACAGCCGTGGTTCCCCGATGCGCTCGGCCAAACGAGGGAAAAGTGTATACAGGTTACTAAGCCGAGCTACAACCACAGAGGTGTGTCCGAGCAAACTTTCTCCTTGCTTCGCTCCCGCTCGTGGGCTCTTAGCCCATATGTTGGTCAATACCTCTCTATAGCGGTTTTCACTCATGCTACTGCCTATCCACAAAGCTGTGAAACCACATGGCCCGATAGACGCCGTGTTTCTCTGGAGACTGTGGATCAACCCAGAGCGTCAGCGGCTCGTTCTGGAGATGCAACAACTGTCGAGTACCGAAACGCTCCCCTTCCTCTGGTGACCCGCAATACACCCAATCTCGCAGCACAATAAAAGAGGCAAAGGTTGCTTCGCGTAAGGGAGGCGGACCAACATATCGCGGCATCAGCACGGTGACGCCACGCGCAGTACGTTTCCGGAACTCCGCTGGTAAGATCGTCTCCTCGAAATAGCCGCGGTCCGACTGTTCCAAGACGACTTCCTCAATGCTCGCGTAACAAGCGAGGTCTTGAGATCGTCCCAAGACCACGGGAAAGTGAGGCTGGAGAAATGCGTCAGCAAAATCAAGACGATCAATATAAAGGATGAGTCGCACGCCTAAAAGAAATTCACGCCGGACCGGTTGAACAGTAGCGTCAAGCGCCTTTGCATATGTCCTTCCATTGACGGCAAATCGGCCACTCCCTGGCGTCACGATGTGTTGATTCTCTAAATCCTCGCCTTTTCCTAACACTGAGCACCAATATGCAAAACGGAAACTGGCAGGATCGGGCCACTCACCTAAGGCGCTCGCCACATGACCAAAGATCGTAGCCGGAGGAGGCATATCGAACGTGAGCTGCCGTCCTACCAGAAAATGCGGATAGCGAAACGAGCAAACTGGCGCTTCCAGCTCGACCCGCAGCACTCGCAGGCTAGTCATACCAACTCCCGTTGCTCGTGTTTTCCAGCTCGGTTGCCAGTGCTGCTATTATCTCACGAGGATGCCCCAACCGCAGATTCACCTTCGACCGATCCTCCTCTGTGAGCGCTTCCACAGCTTGCCGCTGCTCGTCCAGATACCCTTTAGGCCAGCCGATAAAGACGTCAGAAAGGATCTGGTCTTTGTACACCCGTAAGACTTCTTTTAATGCATCGAGCACGATCTCTGGTCCCCCCTGACTATTCGCCCGCACGATGCGGGAGAAAGGATGGTTTCCGCCGCGAATGACCGCAGCCACAATTAAGCTTGGCGTGACATCCGTATAATGAATGCTGAGTTTGGCGCCGCCTTCTAAATCGCCAAAAGCGCGGATGAGTGTCGCTACTCGCCGAGCGCGCTCAGGCTGGGGCAGTCGAAAAGCTGGCTGTCCGTGAAGCATGACGGGTGTAAGTTGCCTCTCTTCCGCCAATTTCACCCTGTGCTCATCGAGGTTACGGTAGCCTACTCGCCCGCCATTGAAGAAGGTGCCTGCAGTAGAGAGGTTCAGAGAGAAAAGGCCTTGTAACGTGGTTCGGTAAAATTGGTGTTCATGTGGGACGGGGTCGCCATTCTGTCGCGCCATCGTACCGAAATCATCCACAATTCTTACTGGAGCAAGAGAGACTAAGGTGCCTGTACGGAGAGGCGAGATGCGCGTGATCTCGCCAGTCAGCGGTGTTTGCTGAGTCTCTTGTTCTTCACTACGTGCCCCAGCCCGTTTTGAGGGCGCTCGCATGTATCCGAACAGATCATCATCCCAGTACAGGATGGGGTTCGCATCAGTGTACGCAATCTTTGCCTCGCGAAAGACCGGGGCCGCTTGCCACTCTGGTGCTGACCGCTCTAGTAACGTCCGTATCCAGTAACGCACTGCTTGCGCCGACACGTACGGATAATCGCCCGCCCGGGTTCGGATGCGTTTCACTGCAACGGTGTTGTCTGTCCGTGCTCCTTCCTCCGCGCCTGCATTATTGAGGGCAGATGCTGGCGCATCGATCAGTAAAAGACCAGTAACAAAAGCCATACTCTCCCTTCCTTTCGAAATTGCCTAAGTACCTATCCGAATAACTCTTACTCTCGTTGCTCCGCAGCGCTGTCCAACTCCCCCGCTCGGCTCCGCCTTCGCGGCCCCCTTTAGCAAAGGGGGCCGACAGACGCGGAGCGGCTGGCGAGGGGATTTTGCTGTAGGGACGCCTCCTTACGGGATTATCCGGATAGGCTCTAAGTGAATAATGACGGCGCGTTATGCCGCCGCTCCCTTGTCTTCTTCATTGTCTAGTTCTTCCAAGACATCTGGTTGTTTTCCAAACCATTCTTTCTTGTGCAGTTCTTCAATCACTCGGATCAGTACGAGATCTCGCGCCAGCGCCCAATCGACTCGGGCCAGTTCTTCGCCCTCTTCAAAAACCCGCAAAAACTCCTCGAAAGTGACAAGGGGAGACTGTCCTTTTTTGAGGCGAGCGTTCGAGGCTTTGATCAGCAAGCCACGCAAGACAACATATCGATCTGCCCTGTATAGCCCCTGAAAAAATCGTCGGTCGTTGTCTGAAGCAACATACTCAGCAATCCGATCTCCGAGGGCGCGAATCGCCTCAATCCGGGTTCTTTCCATGCCAATGACCTCCTTCAGGAATAGACGTGTTAACTCCCAGGACACCAACTCAAGCTCCTGACCGAGACGGTAGGCTCGTCGTGGATCATCTTGCCGGGCGTACCGATACGCCCGACGGAGAAAATACGTGCGGACAAAAGCTGCGGCATTGCCTGGCAAATCAAAAAGATCTTCGTACAGATAGTTTCGACTGACCCCGGCTCCCCATTCTCCAGTTTTTGTCTTTTCCCATGCGGAGGCTTCGATACCGCGCCAGAGCCGTTGAGTCCCTGCTCTTGAGGCGGCGCGAACAAACTTGACGACCTCTGCGGGAAGAGAAAAGAGATTGATGTCCGGCCCCTGACCAGAGTTCGTTAAGTGGTACACAGTTACTGATGGCGCTGGTTCCTCCTCTCGCCATTCACGTCGCTCGTTTTCGATGTCAAGCAGCGTACGAACAATCAGCGTTTTCGGCGCTTTGGCATCGAGATATTTTTCTCTTGTTTTCTCCGCTAGCAAAAGCAATTGTCGATTCTCCGCAAGAAATCGGCGAGCAAAGGCATACGTCAGTCCGTAGTCATCCGGACAATGGACGGCGAGCGCTCGTCCATAACAGCGGCGCGCTCCGAGTGGAAACGCTTGAATCGCCAACAAATAAGGACCTGAGACTGGCAGACCACCAGTTCCTGAAGGAAAAAAGTTCAATACATTCTCACCAGTAATCATAGGAACATGCTGCCGGTACACCACGCGGTTGGCAGGCGCTCCAGAGAAAATACACTGTAACCCGCTTGCTTCTGGACTAGGAGGTTCTTGAAAGGCGTAGAGCACCTGGCGCTTAAAGCGATCGATATTTTCCGGCTTCATTTTCACCTTAGCGCCAGGCTGCGCCCCAGGTTGCACATAGGCAGAATTGGGAAACACGCAGGTCAGATAAGAAAGCAATTTTCCCGAGAAGTATTCACGTTCGAGAAATTGCGCGACCCGCAGTAAATCTTCCTCAGTGAGGGAAACTGGATCAGGCTTTTCGCAGAAAGCCGCGATCGTGGCAACGCCAATATCTGCGATTGGATGGCCAGTATACCGCAACATTAGACGGCCTCCTTTTGCCATATTTCTTCTATCCTGGACTTATCCGGCCCTTTGCTTCTAAACTTCCGCCCCTGCTCTCCCTTCCATTTTGCCCTTGAGTGTCCATCAGCAACAGGGAAATGCACCAGGAGGCAAGACGTTTTTTCTACATATTTTTCATGCTGGTTTTTTCCATGGCGGCATGGGGCGCGGTGGTCGTTAAGGAGGCAAGACGTTTTTTCTACATATTTTTCATGCTGGTCTTGAAGGCGTCAAGTTTCATCCCCTCCAGGTCTTCCCCATCAAAGGAAAGTTGATGCGGAAGAAGAAATTGGTTCATGAACAAAATCAGCATCAGGCAAATGAGAGGAACGAGGGCTGGTGGCGGCGGGCGCAGCCCGCCCTACATTCTCATGGCTGTGCTCCTTGCCCGATCTCTACTGAGCTGCTCATTATCCACTGCAGAACGCCAGCGTTGCAGAGTTACATCCTGGCGTGCCTCACCGAGGAATCCTCTCACAAGCTTGAGTCGTCTCCGTCATAGGACCTCCTTCCACTCCAATGACCAGTTCGAGCCGGGGAAGCGCTCCCACTTCCAGATAAGGTCTCGGCCTACCCGCTCACGATAAAGTCCTCGGTTGGCGATCAACCGTTTCAGCGCAGCTAGCCGTTGGGCTGCGTAGCCTTCCGGGCCGTAGAGCACGATGCCGTCTAGAGCGATGTCGAGCATCAAGCTGCTCAGGTGGGATTCGAATTCAGCAGTCGTACTGCTGAGCAGTGATACCTGTCCTCGCCACCCGACTGGCAGGAGCATTTTTAATTGGAAGTGTCGTTGTAACGGGCCAGGTGGCAAATCATGGGCAAGGACAAACAAGTCCCAATCGCTAGCTTCGATTGCCTCACCTCGTGCTCGCGAACCGAACAGGATGACGGCAATCAAATTATCCCCTAAGCCTTGGCGCAAAGCCTCCACGATTATCCGTAGCATTTCTTGATTTTGCTCTTTTTTTTGATTCGGCATAGCAGCCATGTCGCTCCTCCGGGCTTCTTATACTAATCCCCCACCCAACAACATTGGCAGATCCCATCTGCCTTCCCTTTCGCGACCCATCACGCTTCGGCGGCAGAGAAGTGCGAGAGAGCGAGGCATCTTTTTTCTGCATACTCTCCACTCTGATCTTGATGATATCAAGCTTCACCCCTTCTCTAACTCTCCCCCATCAAGGGGGAGAGGATTGGCATCGAAGCAGAAGAGGTACAGGATGTAGTTCTGCCAGTCTCTTTTTACGAGCCCATGATATAGCTGAGCTCTTCCCTCACCCCTAGCTTCCGCGCCCAGCGCTCAAGGTACGCCTGATCAAGCCTCTGGCGATCCCGTGCGATGACTGACACAGCGTCCTCAAAGTCCCGCGGGCGTCCCACCTTCAGTTTTTGCAAGATAAAGTCCTCTGCAGACACGACCCAATAGTAACGCCCATCCATGCGTTTTTTCCGCCTGCGCTGGAAGACGTGCTGGTCATGTGGGTCACGGGGACGCATGATATCGACAGTGCTCTCTTGAAATTGAAAGCGAAGCTGGAAGCCTCTCAACATGGGGTTCCATTCTTGCCAGGTTTCGTCGAGTTCCAGCCCTGCTTGGATGAGCCGACTACGCAGGCGATCGACGTTGTCTTCATTCACCAACACAAGGAAGTCGAGATCGTTCGTCGCGCGTGGTCTGCCCCACACCGCTAGCGCCCATGCTCCGATCAACACATGGGGAGTGCGTTCACGCCGGAAGCACCCGACAATACGTTCAAGCACTATCGCAATGTTACCCTCTAAAATAACGGTCACATTCCTTCTTCCATTTTGCGATCCATTGTGTTTCGGCGGCGGAGAAGCGTGCGAGGATCAGCCGTCGCTTTTGCTCGAGTTGCGCTTTATTCACTCTGCCCGAAAAACTTCCCATCTTTGTAGACGACTTTCCCTTGAGTAAGGATATGTCCGAGAAAGTTCGTGGGGCGTGCTTCCTGCAAGTCTTGAGGCGTGTACGGCCGAATCTCTAGAGAAGTATCCACTGCCAGTGCAACTTCAACAAGCAGATCCATAATCTGTTTTTGGTCCATCTGGGTAAAATCTGGAGAAACGACGGCCAGGTCGATATCACTCCACTTATCTGCCTCTCCCGTCACATGAGACCCGAAGACAATTACTTGTTGTATCCGAACTTTTCGTTGAAGGTATTCTACCGCTCGTCTGATGACTTCTCTCGTCGTAGTTGCCGTCTCAACCGTTTCCATAAGACCTCTGTTTGCTCCAAGTGAGCCGTTGCCGTTGATGCTTTGACAGTCTTGGCAAGAGTTTGAATATCTGGAGGGTATCGGCTCTGGAGATAATACAAAGAGAGGCGTTCCAACAACACCTTCTCTTCCTGGGAGAATTCAAGGTTGGTCAACTCTGCGAGTCGCGCCAGATTATGTATCCTTGGTGGAAACTCTTTCGTCCGTGCTGTGACCGAAGCCTTGAGGAGCTTCTCAAGGCTTTGCTGACACATAAACAGTACGTAGACGTACCGGCGTGACTTGAGTAATGCTTTTGCCGTTGTCAAATCGTAGCGAGACGCGTCAAGCCAGGCCTGCACATCTTTTTCTTCGGCATCCGCCATCTTTATTCCTCTATGTATTGTTGGTTTCTCTTATCATAAAACTTTTGGCGGCTTACCCTCTAAAATAACGGTCACATTCCTTCTTCCATTTTGCGATCCATTGTGTTTCGGCAGCAGAGAAGCGCGTCAGCAACAGCCGCCGCTCTTGCTCAATTTGCTCTTCACTCCACCCCGGATGCTCTTGCCGGATGGAGTCGAGAAACCAACGGCGCGCGGTTTCTGACAACATCACGCATTGCCGGAAGCCCTCTGCTGCTGTTTTGGGAAACCGTACGGTTTTCAGCTCGGCTTTCACCATGTCAAGACGGCGGAGCCAGAGCGGTGGTTGCCTTTGATGACGCCGCGATAGGTTTTCATTGCCATACCTTTTCATGGATTATTGGTCACGGCCTCCTTGCTTGAGCTAAGCTGTATCTCCCTTACGATCCTCTAACAGTCCGACGCCTTTTGCGAGCGTCTCTAGAGCTCTCCCTGCCAGAGACGCGAGAGAAACGTCTGCCAGTGTACTCGCTGGATGCCCTCTTTGACCATCTCAACAGGATCTTGCGACACAAGATAGAATCGTTTGATTGTTCCTTCCTCCTTCAACGCTCGGAGACCATGCCCGTCTCGATCGCTGACTCGTTGACTTGCTTTGACTTCGACCGCCACTTCGTCCCCAATGATGAAGTCTACTTCGTGATGATGGGTTGAGCGCCAGTACGAAAGCTCCTTGTGGACACGGTGGTAGCTCAACGCTGCCCGCAGCTCCATAGCCAGCCAGTGTTCGAAGCTGCGCCCATAGAGGTCGGAGTTGCGGTCGAGCGCGTCCGTGCCTGCCAGCGTGTGGGTCACACCGGTATCGAACAGGTAAAATTTTGCTGTCGCGATGGCCTTACGTTTGCGTGACTTGGTCCACGGCGGGAGCATAAACCCAAGCAGAGTGTCCTCGAGCAGGTAATAGTATTCCCGCACGGTCGAGGGTGACACCTGCGCATCGTTGCCGATGCTGGCGAAGTTCAGCATCTGACCGCTACTGAGGGCTGCAACCTGGAGGAAACGGGCAAACTGTGGCAGGCGTCTGACCAGGCCCTCCGCCTGAATTTCTTCGTACAGATATGTGTTCACATAGGCATGCAGTTCCTCTTGCGGATCCTGGCTCAGATAGACCGTCGGCAAGCCGCCATAGCGCAGGTAGCGGTCGAGCGCAAACGGCTGCTCCTTGAGTTCGATCCAGGTGAGGGGGAAGAGGTTGGCCTGCCACGCCCGGCCGGCCAGCAGGTTGGCCTGACCACGCCGTAATTTCCTGGCGCTGCTACCGGTTAGCAAAAACTTCACCCCCCGATTTTCGATCAGGCGATGCACTTCGTCCAAGAGAGGCGGCACCTTTTGCACCTCGTCGATGACCACGACAGGACAGGAACCATGGGCGGCAATGAGCGCTTCCAGATCTGCGGGAGAACCGGATAGACGCAAATAGAGATCAGACCGCAGGAGGTCGATTACGAACGCTCGATCAGCAAGTTGCTCACGGATGAGAAACGTTTTCCCGGTGGCCCGGGGACCAAACAAGAAAAAGGATTTTTTTTCGAGCAGTTGGGGCAAATTGAGATAGCGGGCAATTTTCACGATCAGCAATTGTACTGCTGATTATTCGGATAATCAACGATCTAAAAACCCGTGGAGAGGCGCCTCCCCTGCAGCGCCTCGGACACGAGAGTCCAGGCGGGCGACGTGAAACAGAGGTGGATCAATCTCTTCCGCCACCCTGCAGGCCAAGTCTGTGGCAAGGGCGAAGGCGTGCGGGTCGACCGAGCCGGGGTTCCTCATAAGAGATATCGCCCATTAGGCAGAAAGGCGTGCTCGCACCTGCTCTACCCAGAACGCGGGTAGAACGCGGCGAAGTCCCGGAAGTTCGTCGGTTGAAGAAGAAAATGATGCAACCAGCGGAGTTTCCGAGGTTTGCCCACGCACGAGCAAATACCGCGCTGTGCCTGCAAGGATTTCGTACTCACGAAAATTCCGCACCTCATCTAGCTTGACTTGGACAGGCTGGCACTCATCAATTGGGGCGGTATCCTCCCCCTTGAACAGCTCGACTACGTTCGAAACATCTATCAACTGAAACATCGTCCGTTTCTTACCCATTAGGAACGTCTGTCCAATGATGAAGTCCTGTAGTTCCTGGGGGTTAGGTGACAACCCAAAGGTCAACATCTTGTGGTCAGGAAGGACGCTTTCGATACGTCCATACGTCGGCACGTAATGCGGTCGGCTACCTCCGCCCGTGCTTGGATAGGCTTCGTCTACCACGTTGAAGTCGTTTCTGTCCACCACGCCGCGCTGTTTGGGAAGCAGGTGGAACTGCCTATCCACGAAAACGCCCGGTGTGAACCAAATAGGCTTGGCTTTTACATCGTAATCGCAGAAGAAATAGTCGGCACTTGCAGACTTTTTAGCGTCTTCTTCCAAGTCAACAAATTTACTCGCATGTCTCCACGTAACTTCACGCGTCAGACTGGCATACAGAGCCTCACTAGTAACGAAGGTGTGCGTATAATACTGCGACCCGAAATCAGATTGGACGTGAGTGAAGCGTCCACAGTTACGCAGCAATAAAGCTCGTGCATATAGCATCGTTGCTCTCCGCTACTTGCTTCTCCGTTCCCGTGTTTTTGCGCCGCCATCTTGCTGTGCAGTATCCAGGGCAGTGAGGTAATTCTTCAGCTCCTCGCCCAACTTTTTCTGCACGTCCGAGATCTCATCGCCGAACAGTGAGATAGGTTCATTGGTGAGGGTCTCGAACTTCAGCTTTTCCTGGGGATTGCTCAAGTCACCTCCCTCTAACCAAGCTAGCATGTTCAGCACGGAAAACAGCGGATAGCCCGTAGAGACAGCAAGGAAGTGGGTTTCAAACTTTCCATGATTGGCCGAGTACTTCCCATAGCCGTGCTGATCGGCCAGCTTCACGGCGGCCAAGTAACCAGCAACATCCAGCAATGTTGGACTTTCAATAATGGTGATGAACGGGAAGCGTGTTCCCGGCTTGACATATTCGTATCGATGGAACGAAGCCTCGCCACGTTCCACGCTCAAGTCTTCTCCAACCGTATTGCCAATTGCCATTTGCTCGGGAGAATCATCAGTCTGGATACATTCAGCGGCATCTTCGACGGAGAACGTGTCAAAATAACGGATACGCGAAAATGTCGCGCCTTTGCCAGCTTCTAAGCCGCCAAACAGAGAACAGTTCCAGCAGGCGATGCAGAGTCCCTCTGGAATGGTACAGTCTTTACCGAACTTCTCGGAAAAGAAGGAACGCCAGTCAGGTTTGAAGTTTGTCAGTATAGTCTTTTGTTCTTCCTCCGGTTTATCTTTCAACTCGTCTTTCTTCTGTTCTTGTTGATGATGCTCCACCATCTCACGGAATAGCGCCATGTGCGCCCGTCGTTCGATCCCTTTTAGTTTCCGTCCGATGAACTCGGCTCTGGTTTTATTGAGAAGGTCCACCTTGTCCACATACGTCTCGTTTGAGTAACCGGCGTGCGAGACAGGCAGGAAGCGACCTGTTGTTGTCTTTACTCCTACAATGGTCACAACCTGCTTTGTGTAAATGGCTTGGGCGATTTTCTTGCCTTTTTCTTTTTCCCGTGGTGTGAGAATCTGAACGTTAGCCAGGGTTCCGCTGAACTTCTCCACGTTATTCATGCCATCACCTCCTCAGATTCTACTGTTTGCACAGCTTGCTGCGCATCTTCAGGGGGAGCAGCTTGTTCCTCACCACGCAGCACTTTTTTGTAATACGCCGCATTAGCGATGAAGCTCGCTTTTGCGTCGGTGAGGATAGTTGTCCATTCGTTGTTGTAGGTTTCTTTCAACTTTTGTACTTCTATCTCAACTGAAGCAGGTAGTTCTTTCTTAACAAATTCCGACTCGACAGCATCAGCCTTGCCTTTGTGCTTGGCGCAGTATGCATTGATCAGCACACGACGCGGGTAAAGATAGTTAAACACTCGTGCGTAGAGGCTCGTTCGTAGATGTTGCATGTTCACCTTGTTGGCGAATAGAGCGGCATGCTGCCCCATCCATTGCCGCAACGTTTCCAAAGCGGGATAGTTTTCCTCTTTGCGATAAGGTGCGTCACGTAACACGCGGCTTTCCCATTCCTTGAAACCTGCCTCTACATCGTTATAGCGTTGAATACTGCCGAACAGCAGACGAGGGTATTTCTCGAATTCGTTTGGCTTCGCCCATAGCTGAAGCGGCAACAGTCCCAAACCATCTAGGGTACGGAACAACTGTGGACAGAATTCACCAAGCTTTTCACGGTCAACCTTGAGAGCCACTTTCTGCTCCCTCCTGCAGTTTTGAGAGTCTATGAATGAACTTTGCGTACTCAGTCAAATCTTGGGCCTGCCAATCGGCCCGCCATCCACTTGGCAGTCGCTTGTAATTCCCTTCACTTTGACCAAGAATTGCACTGTCGCGCATCACAGAAGCAAAAGTTCCCAATGGGTCTTCTAGCAGTTTCTCAGCCAGCACTACCTTGCGCACAAAACCGTCGCTGCCTCGTTGCCAGATGAGTTTCCAAGCCAATTGTGTGATGGCTTCGTACTCATTTTGCGCTTGCGTCACACTTATCGGTTTGTCGCGCACGTAGAACGTAGCGCGCTGGAAGGCATCAGGCGTGAGCGTAGGGAGCGATTGGTAATAGAAAGGGCCATCGCAACCGCACAACTCTCGGAGAAACGAGAGCAAGGCTGTAACCGTCACGCGGCTGTGGGAGAACCGGCTTTGGGCAAAGTCATGCTCCTTGTCGCGTGGTGCTCGGATCTGCGGCAGCACAAAGAGAATCATGCGATAACCCCCCATACCTAAACCCAGCACATGCCGTTCAATCTTGCCTTGAGATTGGATGTTTGTCAGAAGATCCAACGACGGAATTTCGTAAGTTGACGAGGGAGCGGCCAGCCACGGACATACACTGCGCAGATCATCCGTAGCATCTTTCAGTTCTGACTCTGCCTTTTCCAGCTCCGCTTGTTGCGCTTGAAATTGCGATCTGAGTTCCTGCTTCTTTTGTTTGCTCTTCTGCTTAGTTGATCGTTCCTCTAAGTCCCTGACGGCTTTGCGAATTGATACAATGTCTCGCTCTTTTTGCTGATGTGTCCGAACGCGCTCCCAAATCAGGTCTAGTTTTCGCGCAAGAGTGTCAGCTTCAGCGTCATCATGTTTTCCATAGTGAAAGATGAGGTTATAGGCTTTCGGGACCTGTGGCTGACCAATGGCTTCAGAGCCGAGCAGTTTGACCATTAAATACGTGCTGGCTGCGCAGCGCAGGCACGCCTTGGGAGCATCAGAATTTTTTTGCTTCCCTGACTGGTTGTGGAACCTGTGGGTATTTTGGCCCATCAAGATGCTCTTATCTTCCGCAGCCATCGGCCTGATCCCACAGATGCGACAACCAGTATCTACCACTCTTTTTCGGGGACTTTCCGTTATGTAGCCAAACGATACTCCATCAAGGAGGTTTCCCATCAAAGTTCTCTCATCGTAAAGGAGAAACTTCCCGCGAATATAGGGCATTCGCCATTGCTCAGGGTCTTCATCTATCTTTTTGCCTAATTGTGCAACGGCTTTGTGCAGCAAACCCCGCAAAGAAGTAGATGAGAAGGTACGGTCTTCTTTCTGTTTGAGGGAATTTTCCGTAACCGTCTTGACGACAGCCTCATCCTTCAGCTCTACGTCTCTTCCCAAAGCCAGTGCTTGCCGTATGTCATCCACCTCGACAATGCCGTATCGCAATGCCAGCCTCGCCAGAAACAAGTATGGACTTTGCATCTCCGCACCATCGCGGCTGTAGAAGAAGGCAAGGTTTGCCATGATGGATGTAGGATTACGATCTAGGGAGGTTTTCTCGATTTTGCGGAGTAGCGATGCCCGCACGGCCTTTTCCAGTCGCTCAGCGTATATCTGTGGCATGATGAATACAGGGAACGGTTCAACATTGGCCTTGTCAAAATCCAGCATTGTCTCTAGAGAACCGTAGATGCCCTTCTCTTCATTCTGCTCGCCAAAGAATAAATCGGGTAGACTATGTTCGACTTCGGCTTGGAATGCTTTTGTCAATTCTGTGAGATCAGCGACGGTGCGCAGGAGGAAGTAGTAATTTTGTAGGTCATTGGCTACGAGTTCTATTCTTCCTAATTGGCTATCTGCAACAGCCCGCGCAAAAGCTTTGCTCAGGAAGGCGTTGAGCAGAATATTACCCAGGAACACCTCTTCGCGTTGTACCACAGGGGAGAAGAAGCGCACGAACAACAGCTTTTCATCGTTTGCGAATGATCTTTCCCAGTATGCTGCCTGACGCAAAACGCTTTCAGCGACGTGTGGTGCAGAGACTATGTCCTGAGCATCTAACCTCATTAAGGCTTCGGCTGCTTGCTGCTGGATGATGTCGAGGACCTCCTGGCTCATAATGGCGCTCCTTTTGTGATCTCCTCAGCCAATTGCGCCGCTCGTTCAGCGATAGCCAGAGCTCGGCTGGCATCATTTTCACCGAACAACTCCCAGGGGGAACGTCCTTCTGGTTCGTCGCCATAGTCAGTCTGCATGTGCATAGCTGGGCCGAGTAGTTCAGCTTGTTCGGCAAGCTGCCGCACTTGTTCAGATTTTTCATTAGTGAAGGCGCCCCGGTCGAGCGCTTGCCGTAGCAACGTTGCTGGGTTGTGAGTGCGTCCAACTGGTCCGAGGAGCGCGAGTACAGCCTTGGCGGCGTTTTCTACACTGAGCTGGGCGTTATCTACCGCCGACCGCCAACGCCGCAATGCCACATCCTGGCGCGACTCATCGAGAAATCCTCTCACAAGCTTGAGCCGGTAGGCGACCTGTTTTTTCTCCGTCATAGGACCTCCTTCCACTCTAGCGACCAGTTCGAGCCAGGGAATTGGTCCCACTTCCAGATAAAGTCGCGGCCTATCTGCTCACGATGCAGACCACGGTTTGTAATCAATCTCTTCAGCGCCGCCAATCGGTGGGCCGCGTAGCCTTCCGGATCGTAGAGCACGACACCATCAAGAGCGATGTCGAGCATGAGGCTACTCAAATGAGACTCAAACTCGGTCAGGGTGCGAGCCAGTATGGCTGCTTGTCCACGCCATTGAACTGGCAGAACGGTTGTTAACTGGGTGTGCCGTTGTAATGGGCTAGGTGGGAGATCATGCGCAAGGACAAACAGGTCCCAGTCGCTCGCTTCGGTCGCCTCACCTCGTGCTCGTGAACCGAACAGGACGACAGCAACCAAATTATCCCCTAAGCCTTGGTGCAAAGCTTCTACGACTCCCCGTAGCGTTTCTCGAGCCCGCTCTTTCTCTTGGTTTGGTATAGCAGTCATAGCGTCTCTCCAGAGTTCTTACAGTACCCCACCGCCCAACAACATTAGCAGATCCCGTAGTCCATAGGTTCGCGGATCGTATTGTTTGATGCTCTCCTCAACAGCGTCTGCTGTACCCTCATGGATTACCATGTCAATCAGTTCGCGTAGTGATCCTACACGCCGGAAGATATCATCTGGATTGGTAACGCCTTGTTCGTAACAAAACGAAGCCAACAGGTCGGCAATCATGACCAGCCCGCCCAGCGGGTGATAATCGAACAGTAAATCTGTCAACGTAATGCGCCGTTGCTCGCCATAGTTAAAGACTGTCCACTCGCGTCGAACCCGCCGGAGCACCTGCCCATCCCGGGTCTCATACGACAGATAAAACAGTCCATGATGGCTCAACGCAAACGTGAGAGCATCGTCAATATCGATCTTTTCCGTGAATCTGTGCCCTAGCTCATTGTGCAAGTGGGCACGAATTTCTTCCTCCGCCTGCTGCACGAGTCGGTCAAAGTCCAGCGTACTAGCCTCGTGCTTCACACGCTTTGACGGTAACGGTTGGCCAGTTCTCGCTGCGTGGAGCATTATCTGGAAGTGTGGATCCAGTTTGCCAACGTCATGCGTGAAGGTGGAAAACAACAACTGGTCGCGCTTTTGCCTCGGGTAATCTCCGGGCACGAATCGGGGGTCAGTCAGAATCCGGTGCGCAACCTTTGCACACCCGATCAGATGGTCATACAGCGTCTGACCGCCGTGGGCAGACTTCCCCAGGTTACTTTTCAGCTTGTCGATGAACATAATCGAGCAACTCCCGATAGGCACCGAAGCAAGCACCTGTGGTCTTTTCTACGATGACCATCGCTTTTCCATTTCTGCCCGGTTTTAGCCTGTCCCAATCGTAGTACATCTCTTCCCAGTCGGCGACTCCAGCCTGGTGCAACAACTCTTCTGTTTCACCACGGTCTACCCATCCCCAAAGGACAAGGTAGACTTGGTTTGGAATGAACAAGGGATTTTGTTCACTATCGCGCACTGGCTCATATGACTGTACCTCAAGCTCACAGCGAGACAGATACACATCGCCATAGAGGAGTAAGAAGTTACCTGGATGCCACTTATCCCATCCACCTGTCTGGGCAAAGTGTGAGTTCATTTGTTTGAGGTACAAGATGCCTGCGCTTGACTGCGACCAAACATGGAAGTTGTGGCCTGCCCATACAAAAACATGTTTGCTGGCCCGTAGCGTCTCTTCCAAGTCTACAATAACGTCGAATCTTGCTCGCTGAAAAATCAAACTGGTGAACCACACTTTCGCACGGGCGACTTCAAAGGGAGAATCTGCAGGACGTAGGTCTTGGTCATCAACATAGCGCAGCAGATAGAAAGGATCTTTGGTTATACCCTCGCGGAGGGTGATTTGTGGCATCGTGCTGCGCAGGCCGAAAGCAAACTGCATGTCAGTAGAACGTAACTGTTCAGCAAGGGGTTTTGCCGCCAGGAGGTCAGGCGTTGTGTTTAACCGTTCACCAATCCGCCCGAGTTGTGTGTTAATCAGATAATGGTTGGCGTCTAACAGCGGCGAGCCTTCCGCGTAGTTTCTGTGGGGAAAGACCGCCGTGATTTTGGCAGAAAAATCTTCTCGGCTCATATGAGCGCCGCTGAACCCGCTGAGCGCTGCATATGTATCCCCACTCACGAGGGCGAAGACTCGACTCCCCTCATCGTGCCGTCCGACTCGACCAAATCGTTGTAAGAAAGCGTTGCCTTCGCATTCCTCGGTAATGAGCGCATCAGCATGAAAATCCACACCAACCTCCACGGCCGAGGTGGAGATAAGCACCGCACGCTCAAGACCAGCAAAGACGTCGATCAATCCTTCGCGCGTCTGTTTCGCCATGCTGCCCGAGTAGACGATGACCGGCACATCCATCCCCCTCCACAAACCGATATGCCGGCACTCCACTTGTAATTCGCCAGATGCCAAGCCTCTTGTGACCAGCTCACGAACTCGGTCTGCCCTGTCTTTGTCAATGAGGCTATGTAACCAACGGATGTAGACAGGACGGTGACTCAGGTGTCGCGTGGGCAGTTGACGTGGATCGGCTTTCATCACGAACAGCAGTTTTCTGGTCAGTACGGTCGCAAGTTCGTTGTCCAATCCTACTGAAGTAAAGGTGTTCGTCAGTTCGGAGAAGACCTTTGCCTGGCAGGGAATAGGGTCAGCCGTAATGCTGCTTAGTCTCTCAACCGCATCCGCTAACCATTCATCAATAACCGTTTGTTGTTTCTCAAGGGTTGTCGTCTGTTTTAGCTGCGTGCGCACTGCAGCCATGATGCGACAAGGAAGGGGGCGATTGTGCAAGAGAGATTCCCATGTCTCAGCTGGATGTTGAGTGCGGTGCCAGAGTGCCCGTTTGACTTGCCAGCATTGTCGTTCCAGGATTTCCTGCGCGTGTAAAAGAACTTCCTCCAGTGGCAAAGAGATGAGCGTATTGTTGGGAACATCCGCGAGCACGACATCGTCATCTCGCAGCAGTCGCTTCTGTAGTTCAGCCAGCAACTCTTGCTCAACCCCCACTTTCTCCAACCACTGAGTCAAGTGGCCCAATGCGATTTTGCCAAACCTGAGGCGATGCTCGACTGGGATTGTTGAAGTATCCTCTACTTTACACTGCTCAAAGAGTTGATGCGCCATTCGCGCTGAGTTGCATACAAGCAGGATCTTCCGCTGTCCCCCTTGTAGAGCTTCACCGACGGCATTCATAAACTGTTGGGCGCGGTCAAATCGCCCACTCGCTCTCACTTCCACCTTGACGTCGGCGCATTTCGACTTTCCCGTAATAGGCTGAGTAGCATGTAGTCGTTCTAATCCCTCTACTGGTGTGGCCGTCAGCACATGCAACCTGGGTGTTTTACCCAGGTGTCCAGCCAGTGTTTTTATTCGGTGCCAGAGCTGCTCAAAATTTCGCAGCATCAGACCATTGAAGAGATGGGCCTCGTCCAAGATGAATTCATCCACCAAAGCGAGTCCATAAATCAGCAGGCTGTTGTACTTCACGTTTTTGCGGAAGAACCAGTAAATCTCGTCGGGTGTGGCTAAGATGACTGGTTTATTGAGAGCGGAGATAAGTCGGCTTCGCGGCATCCCCCCATACAACTCTCCGACGATCGCCCCAGAGTCTAAACCCAGTGCGTTGCTCAGATCCGAGAAAACACGACGTTGATCCTCAAGGAGGGCAATAGTCGGATATATCCAGAGAGCATGACGGATGCGTTGCGGTTCTTGTACCCGAAAGAGTTTGTAAAATAGTGGCACAGCTGCCGCGAGGGTTTTCCCCGATGCGGTCCCAGCGACAACAAAGGTATTCTGCCCGGCTGCAATTTTCTCCCAGACTTCCGCTTGATGGACGTACGGCTTAACCCGTGCTCCTGCATAGGACTGGAATATACTGAGCATATGCTGAGAGACCACATCGCTCGGTATATCTGCTTGCTGAGGTAGATCGTTGGCGACGTGAATGTTTGTAGCCATCGGCCTGTTTCGTCCTGTGCAAAAAATGAAAGAAACCATCTATTTAAAACAACAGGTGCATTTTTTCCCTCACTGAGTCACCTATGACTATGCGGCACTTCCAAGATGAGCCAGCAAGTGTAACGGTTCCTTTTCCAGGCGCTTCTCTATCGTTTCGGCTCACTCCTCTCTGCTGCAGAGCCTCACCTCCCACCTTTATCTTCCCCTATTAAAGGAAAGGAAGGTTGGAGAGGAAGCCCGCCCACGACGCAATAGGATCGTTTTCACCATAAGCATGGCTCCACCCTAACAGTCTCCCTTCGAGCCTGGCCATTACTGACATAGACACAAGCTGTCACACACGAGCGTGACATCTGAGGTCACTCCTGCTGAGAATTTTTTCGGACTTCTTCCTGCATCTTCTCCCGCAACGACTCGGGCCGAATCACACGCACGTAGATGCCTTCGCCATGATTTCCTGGCGCTCCATTCCCTCTCCTCCTTATGAAGCCATGATATAGTCAAGTTCTTCCCTCACCCCAAGTTTTCTCGCCCACTGCTCAAGATACGTGAGGTCGAGTTTATCCCGCAACTGTTCTAATATAGAGAGTGCATCTTCAAAATCTTTGGGCCGCCCCACCTTGAGTTTCTGCAGGATGAAATCCTCTGGGGCCACAACCCAATAATACTGCCCGTCCATACGTTTCTTCCGTCGCTGCTGAAAGATCTGCTGGTCATGTGGATCGCGAGGACGTAAGAGATCGATCGTGAAGCTGTGGTAATGAAATCGCAGCTGATACCCTCTCAATATCGGGTTCCAGTCCAGCCATGTTTCATCGAGATCCATTCCTGCCCGAGTCATGACAGAGCCCAACCGATTCAGGTCTTCCTCATTGACCAGTACGAGAAAATCCACATCCACTGTGGCGCGTGGTCTGCCCCATACTGCCAATGCCCAGGCACCAATTAGGACATAGAGCACCCGTGCTCGCCGGAAGCAACCAACTACCTGTTGCAAGACTACTGAGAGATCATCGCCTAAAATACCGGGCACGGTCCTTCCTCCACCCAGCCACCCAGCGCGCATCAGCAGCAGACCATTGCGCAAGCAAGCGACGCCTCTCGATCTCAATTTGCTCTTCACTCGCTCCTGGATGTTCCCTCTTGATCGCGGCTCGAAGGAAACGCAGCCCTATGGCTGACAGCATCGCACACTGCTGCAAGCCTTCTTCTGCAGTCCGTGGAAATCGCGTCCCTTTTAACTCGGTTTTCACCAGGTCCAGCTGTCGGCGCCAGAGGGGAAGCTGCTTTTGTCGTTTCATCATTTCTTCCACGGGACTGGTCGCTGGAGATATAAAAAGTATAATGAAAAACTGCGTGAGGAAACGGAAGCTCGCAAAAAAGGAAGAGCAAAAATGGACCTGGTACAGATGACTTGGCTCAACACGTTGGTATTGATCATCGCAGCGATGCTCGCAGGGGTCATCCTCTACGGTATGCTCTATGAGATACGGCGGATCGCTGAGGCATTGGCGCGGATTGAGGAGACGGCTGAGCGCATTGCCCTGATGGTGCAGCGCCAGACGTAAAGATAGGCTCTGGCACGCTGCAGCTTCCGGCCGAAATACCAATCCCGCTCTTTCTTCCATTTGTCCACCCGCCGCGCGGCGGCGCAGCGCGCCAGGAGGCACCGTGTCCTTTTTCCACATACTCTCTCCCCTGGTCTTTACGATGTCAAGCTTCACCCCCTCTCTCACTCTCCCCCGTCAAGGAAGCGAGAAGTTTGAGGAGAGAGGCGAATTGTTGCGATGATGACAACAAACTCACGTCGCGGAGAATAGCGCCACCATGGAAACTTCCACGTCTTTTTTCTGAACTACTTTGGCCGCATCATGGCTGAGGAAGGTGCGCTGGTAATTCCCCAGTGATTAAAACTTTTCTCGTTTTACAGTCTATGGCGGCCCGCGCTTTCAACCGTTCGAGAAATTCCATTCCTAATAGCGCCTCTCCAGTGACGATGATTTCAAAAAGTCCCGCTGCTTGACCAAGTCGCACGTCCCCGAGATAGGTGGGAAATTCAACAATTTGTCCATTGGCGAGTTCAAAAGTCTGGATGCCCGCATAACGCAGCTCCAAACGATTCGCCCATTCTTCCGGGATGGCGACACTACCAGTGAACCCACTGTCGAGAATCATATAGTCGCGTCCCCGCCCATCAAGGTTTATTCGTTTCCCAGCAATACGGCTCAGGATCCGTGGTTCGGCATCAACAATGCGCCCAACAAGTTGAATTTTCATCGTTTGCGTAGCCCTCCACGGCGACTGTGCACCGCCGGGTAGCCAATGCGCACGAAGTAGAAAGTTCGATCAGGATATTTTTCCCACCCCTTGAGCGTCGCTTCCACTACGTCTTTCCCAAGAAAGATCTCTTCCGATTCCATCTCGATGGCCGCCACCTGGCCTTTGTACCGTGGGTCCCATGCCTTCAGTCGGGCCAGGAGGCGCCGGGAAGGTCTTCTCACTGCGCCTTCCAATCGTGGCGGTCTCGTCGCCAAGCGCTTTGCCGCCTTCTTTTTCCTGTCCATGGTTTGCTCCTTATCCAAGCCGTCTGCAGCCTACCCTCTCAAATAACGGTCACGCTCTTTCTGCCATTTCTTGAGCCAGCGCGCTTGCGCGGCAGAGAAGCGCGCCAGCAACAGCCGCCGTTCCTGCTCAATGTCCTCTTCACTCGCGCCCGGATGCTCCTGCCGGATGGCGTCCACAAACCAGCGGCGAGCCGTTTCTGATAACTCGGCACACTGGCGAAATCCCTCCGCTGCCGTGCGCGGAAACCGCACCGTCTTCATCTCGGCTTTCACCAGATCGAGGCGCCGGAGCCACAGCGGCACGGACCTGCCCCGTCCTGCTGGGGTCTCTCGCTTGCCGCGTCCTCGCCTCTGCTGCCCCATGCCCTCCCCCCGCCTCAGACGCAAAGCTCCGCCCCGTCGATCTTGACCTGAGACCGCCACGCTGTTTCCATACACACCCCACCGTTAGCACATGAGCGTGACATCCGAGGTCACACCTGCTGCAAAATTTTGCGCGCTTCCTCCCAGACCTTGTCGCGCAACGCCGCGGGCTGAAGAACACGAACCCCACTCCTGAAGTGCAAAATCCAGCCCACCAATTCTCCGGTGTCGGCAACGCGCAAACACATCCGGAGCCGACCATCTTTGCACTCGGTTACCTGCTGGCTCTCGTGCCAGATATGCCCTTTCACCCAGGCCGCGGTCGCGCGGTCGAAGAGTAACTCTACGTCAATGGGCTGTCCCCGCATGACGACCAGCGCATCGCGGACATAGGCATCGAGATCGAAGGCCAACGGCAGCTGACAGGGATGGTTGGTGATCGCTAAGGACCGAATGCGATCCACAGCAAACATGCGCACCTCGCGCCGTCGGTGGCAGTAGCCGATCAAATACAAAGCGCCAGCCGCATACCACAGGCGGTAGGGGTCCACTTCTCGCCGACTGGTCGTGTCGCGCGAGGCCGAGTAATAGCGCATCTGTACGGTGCGGGTCTGGGCAATGGCACGGGTCAGTTGGGTGATCGTCTGTTGATGTTGCTGGTAGACCCTGTGGGGTCCCAAGCCGACCGAAAAATAGCCCTGCAACTGCCGGACGTAAGCTTCGCCCTCGGGTGGCAATACGGCCGCGGCTTTGTTGAGTGCGGAATCGAGCGACGCTTTGATATGCGTGCCGTCGAGAGGCCGCAGTAAGTCCCGGCTGAATACCAAGGCCATCAGCTCAGTGGCCGAAAAGGCCAGCGGCGGGATACGCCGATAGCCATCCATCAGGCGCCAGCGGGTGTGCCCGTTAACCCGTTCGGTGATCAGCGGAAAGCGCAGCTCGAGGGCTTGCAAATCTCGCCGAATCGTCCGCGGGTGGCGGGCATAGTCGTCAGGCAATGACGCAGCAAGCTCCTGTAACGTCGCGCTGCGCGCGGTTTCCAGTTTTTGCAGCAAGAACCACTGACGGGTGACCTGATCATTGCGGGACATGGCGCCCCTCCGCTGCCCGGTCGCTGCAGAGGCTCACCTCACTGAGCGTCGTTGCGGTCGGGTCGGAAATGCTTTCCTTTCATGGCAACTTTCCTCGCACCTTTGCAAGAGCCGTGACCAGGGCCACCCTCACAGGCCCTCCAGAGATTTGCGCGGGACGTCCCACGGCTATGTGTTCCCCTGCTTAGCCGCGTCTCCGCCGAGCGGTGTCGCGTAGCAGCTGCAGGTCCAGCACTTCTGCCACCTCGTACTGAGGGGGGACACTTCCTTGGACTGGCCGCAGGCGCAGGTGAGCGGGGAAGTAGCCACAGCGGCCATGGAGTTCTGCTAACAAGACGACAGCAATAAAGTTCAGCGACGGTGGATTGATCAGTAACGGCAGTGTTTGCCACTCGTGCGGTGACAGTCCGGCCTGCTCCACCAGCGTGGTCACCTGAGGGGCAAGGGGTTGTTGCGGATCGATCTGGCTGTGGATCGCGATCACCCGCTCGACCTTGCGACCAGTCAGAGTCTCTACCTGCTGCAGATGCTCAGAGGTCAGCGGGTGGGAGAAGTTGAGGACGATCATACCGGTCGCACCCTCTTAAACGGGTTGATGATGGTAAGACCAGGAATCTTTTTGAAGTCTCGTTCGTTTTCGGCAACGATGGTGTGAACGCCGTGCTCCAGCCTGCAAGCGGCTATGAGAGCGTCCCAAAAGTGAGTACGAGAAAGTCTCACAAACTCTATGGCTTTGAAGACTGTTCCCGGAGTCCGATCAAAGACCGTCCACTGCGAACCAAGGAGGATTCCTCTGAGGACGGATTCTGCCGCGGCTGGAGCTATTGGTTTGGCCACCTTTCGTGTAACTACGAAAAAGAGCTCACAGAGGTTTTGCAAGGTCGTGGCCGCTTCCTCGCCTGCCCACACTCGTTCAACCAGAGCAAGAGCGATGGCGTGTTTCCGCTCATCCGAGATAGTGTAGGCATGGACAAGGATGTTTGTATCGAAGAGGCGCGCTTCATCGCTCATACAGTTCTTCTCGTTTCTTGTAGAGCAACTTGCCGATAAAGGTTCAACTTGCTTGAAAAACTGTTGATCAAAATCAAGCGGGAGCGGGGGAAGACTGAGCAACTCAGAAGAAGTTTCAAAGATGTACTGAACCTGGACCTGGAACAGCAGTCCCACCAAAGTGGTGTAGGGCACGAGGCTTTTATAGCCGGCAGTAGCATTCAGAATAATCTCGCGCCCATAGCGGTTGTTCGGATTATCTATCAGCTTAACAATGCTCTGGACGTAGCGGAGAACCCCCACACTACGGAAGCGTCCAGCATCCTTCACCTGCAAGCCGGTAATCACCTCCAAGGTTGAAGTACACTCCCACACCTGCTCAGCAAAATCATGGACGATACGCGCACTCAGAATACCGTCCGGCGTTTCACTGGCATAGAGGACAATCTGATCTTCTGGACCAATTCCTATCTTGGCCAAACTTTTAATTTCTGGAGAAGCCTGTTGTAATCCTTCTTCGGAGTTAAGGTTAAGAGTTTTCAGACGAGTCACAACCTTCTGCTCCAGGGCTTCCTGCCCCTTCGCTTGTCCCTCACGAATAGCCAGCAGATCTTCTTTCTGAACTGAGTCCCAAAGTGGTTTCTCATCTTGAGTAAGGCGATTGACGATCAAAGCACCGACTGGTGTGAGCACCAGTTTTGGTTTATTCATGATACCACCTTGCAAACCTCTGTCACTTGCGAAAATACCCATACCCTGCACTAGTCTTTGCACCTGCGCCCAGTTCGGTCAGTCCCCCAATGAGCCATTTCTTTGCCAGATCACGTAAGCGACGGGTCCCGTCATCGAGCAACCCGCGCCAGCCGACGGCGAACCGGAACTCAGTTCCCGACGCAACCGTAAGAAAATAGACCGGCACCGGACTCTGCCAGTCGGTCGGCCACTCGCCTCCTTGGTAATACTTGGGGTAGTGCGGGTTCATAATGTCCAGTTCCAGTTTAGGAACCTGGCGGGGAATGGCGTCGAAGAAGACGGCATGGCCACTCTGAGCTATGCTTTCCTCTTCTCCTTTTTGCGGTGCACGACCGAAGATGTTAAGAAAATCAACGTCTGTCTCCCGATGTTCTTCCACAAGCCATGCGTATGCCCGCGCGATACCCTTGACGCTGCTCCCTGGCAGCATAGGGAAGCCGTAGCGGTGAAAGGTGAAGCCGACTTCGAGCGGACCTTTACGGCCCAAACCTGCGATGAAGCGCCAGTCAGTCTTGAGCGTAAAGGGTTCGGCCTTGGCGTGACGGACGGTCTGTTCCCAGCGAGCGTTCCAGGAAGTCAGTAACGACCTGTCAATTTTTGTGGCTGCATCACGTGCGGCTTCCAGACCGTTTCTTTTCAGTGTGGATTCCTGGCTCCAATCTGGGGCAAAGCGGTCAAAGATGAGACCGGGATTCTGAGGAGAGTTACTTCCGTGCTTCCGCCACGCCTCAGCGCTTTTCTTAGGGATTGGATACTCCATCTTTCACCTCTAGCTCGGCCTCGGCAAAGCGCTTGACCCAGGATAGGAATGCAATTGCTTCGGTTGTGGCGCGACGGTATTCGTCCGTCCTCGCCTGCTTCATGATCCACTCCAATAAATCTGACGGCTGAGTGAAGCGCACCTGCGTTTTGACCCATGCCGCTACATGTTGATAGAGGGCCTCTTTCTCTTCGTCTTTCTTCTTCGCACGCCAGAACGCCAACGTCTGACCCAAACCGTTGGCCTGGATGTCGGCTGGGGCGCTTCGGGCCAGTGATAGGTAGTCCTTCTTGTAGCTTTGACTTTTCACTTCCTTCACACATTCCCACGCCTGTGCTGCCCGTCTCTGCTCCAACGATCGTTGCTGGCTCATTTGTCACCTCCCGCAAAGCGCAAAGCGACCATGCCCTGGCCGGTGGTTTCGTCTCCGCCGAGTTGGGTGCGAGAGAGATTCAGATCTATCTTTTTGAGAATGTCTGTTGCGCTGAGCTTCACCTCATTCCGGGATTTGGTCGCCATGAGGGGCGCATAGAGGAGAGTATCCACCGGCAAGCTTTCGGAGGTCCAGAGAGCACCTGATTGGACGGTTTTCTTTTCGGGATCGAGCCGGACATGGGTTTGCACCTCGGTGCCGTACAAGACAAAATCGCGAAAGGCGTCTTCGGGCAGAATACAGAGTTTCTGGGGCACAGCATCACGCCAATATTTATATTCGTCAGTTCCAGGAAGTGCGTTGTCCGCCAGCCATTTGCCTATGGCCTCAACCGTTTTCTCCTGTCTGGGAGTGAAACTGAACTCTTCTAGCACAACACTCTCCCCAGCTTTCAGCTTGTTACCACTGACATACGCTTCCTCCCTACCCGGCGCGGGCACGACACCCCAGTTGAGTGCGAGGCCAACCATGGCCGCTTCTCTCTGGAACCGTGCGAGGGCATCGACGCTTGTCACCCAGGCGAACACTCCGGCCAGGGAGCGCACGGGAAAGAGCAGGAGACGCGCATCACCAGCTGAGAGAGCACCCGCGTGATCGGAAGCATTGCTTGTTTCCGGACCGAAGATAGCCTGATGCTCCGGGTCAGAAATTTTCCCTTTCGCCTCCGCTCGCAACCGACCTTTAATGCTACTCGCTTGCACGATCGGGTACCCTGTTGTGCGTTCACGCTGAATGGGCAGGTCGACTGCTCCCAAGCCCCTGCCCGTACCGGCGTGCAACGGGGTTTCAACATAGATGAACAACATGCTCGTCGCTTCAAACATACTTACCACTCTCCTATGAGAATCTGGCCGAAGCCGATCTCGGCTCCAGCATCGGTTATCGCATTCTGGGTCAGGCCGGGTTTGAGTCGAGCGTGCCCGTCGGATGTGAAAAAATACACCGAGCCTGCCGGCACGTAGCGGCGGGCAGGTTTATGATCGTTCTTTGCCCAGTCGAACCCACCCAAACTTTGGAAACGGTTTACGGCTGCCGTTTGCAACGTGACCTCTCCCTCGAAGAACCGTTGCCAACTGTCCGGGTGCCAACCCTGGGCAAAATAGGTTGGAGTGGCGAAGTAGATGAGAAACCGCCCAGGCAAGGAACCAGAGGGCGCCGGCCAAGGTTCAGCCTTAACCTCCTCAAAGCGTGCGCCGCGACCTTCACCACCGATGCGCATGATACCGGACTGTGGCCAGCCATCGTAACCTTCCACCTCAATGAACAGCCCGACATGGTCGTGCAGGCGGATGAACTCCACCTCATACAGCGCGCCCTCTTCGGTCGTACGACGTGTATCATCGCGGGCAATGCCCAAGCGGGACTCACGTGCGAATAGATTTGCCTCCGACTCTCCCACAACTGCCGATTTCGCTCCTAGTTTTAACAGTTCACACAGCCGATCCTCGCGCAGCCACTGACCAAACTCCTTCTTTTGCGGCTCCTCGTTAGACCACAAGAGCATCGGCGTTGGCGCACTGGTTTTCACTGTGTCAGGCTGGTTTCTAGGTGTCGGAGCGATATAGCCCTCCTTACCTGGCACGGCATGAGCGGGAACGGGAAGATAGCGGATAACCTTGTCACCTTCTTTCTTGGCGAGAAAAGGACCGCGCATGCATAGCGTTCTGTAATCGTTCGCCGTTCCAACAGTAGCTTCGATCTGTTTGCGATCCCGTAAATCGACATCTTTCACCACTAGATGATGCGAGCGAATCGCTCCCTGTATTACACTTGGATAGGGTGGGAAAAGGCTTT
>DATLYA010000256.1:0-14405 GCA_035575235.1 Candidatus Methylomirabilota bacterium | reverse complement strand
GGAGGGCGTGCAAGAAGTCCGTCAGCTCGACGATAAACGGCTGCATTGGCGCGCCAACATCGGCGGGAAGGAAAAAGAATGGGACGCTGAGATTACCGAGCAGGTGCCAGATCAGCGTATTGCGTGGAAAAACACGACAGGCGCAACCAATGCTGGCGTAGTGACGTTCCATCGTTTGAACGATACCCAGACTCGTGTAATGTTGCAGGTCGATTATGATCCAGAAGGCGTGGTGGAAAACGTAGGCGATATGATCGGCGTGGTGTCCGCGCGGGTGCGGGGCGACCTCAAGCGGTTCAAGGAGTTTATTGAATCCCATGGCCAGGAAACCGGAGCCTGGCGAGGAGAAATTCAGCAGCCGCGCAAGTAATACAAGGAGAACAGAACTATGAAGGACCAGCCAGAAACGCCGGAACGCAAAGCGGGCAACAGTCGATGCAGGCTATGAGACAAGGGGGCGGACAGCAGTCGTCCCAGCGCGGCATGAGGCGCCGTGGTAGTTTTATGCCGTCGCTGCCGTCGTTCGCGTTTGGGCGTGAGAATCCGTTTGCTATGATGCGACGGTTTGCGGATGAGATGGACCGTTTCATGGGGCGTGTGTTTGAAGACTTTGGTTTTGGCCGTGGGCTGCTTGGCTCGCAGGGTGAAGGCGGTCTGGAGCCCGGTCAGCGCATGTGGTCGCCGCAGATCGAAGTGTGCGAACACGATAATCAATTGATCGTGTGCGCTGACCTGCCAGGCCTAAAGAAAGAAGACCTCAAGGTCGAATGCACGGATAATGCGCTGATCATTCAGGGTGAACGGCGTCACGAACACGAAGATACGCAGCAGGGCTTTCACCGTAGCGAACGCAGCTACGGCAGTTTTTACCGTAGTATTCCTTTACCGGAAGGCGTATCGCCGGAAAACGCCAAAGCAACATCCAGGACGGGGGTCCTGCGGATTACCATGCCGCTGCCGCAGCAAGAACAGTCCCGCAGTCGGCGCATTGAGATTCAAGGCGCCGAAGCGCAACCTCCTGGCGGTCAGAGATCGCCATCTGGGCAATCCCAGAAGCCTGCCGATGGGCAAACCCAGGCGTCTGGTCACTCTGCCTCTTCCTAGCCCTCTGCGTAACTGCTTGTCCTCCACCGCGTGGAATTGGCAAGTTCTTCAAGGAGCCGCTTCGATGAAGGGCGGAGCCGGCTCCGCCCTTGTCGAAAGACTCGCAATGATATTCTGCTCTCCAGCGTTCTCTCGGGTGAAAGCGCCGCTTGTGCACGGCCCTTTCCTAACCTAAGGTGAAAGCGTCGGCATTAGTTCGCCGAGACGTGTAGCGCATGAGTGAAGCACCGAACACTGGAGCAGTTCCCCATGTCTTGATTATCGGCGGCGGCTTTGGCGGATTATACGCCGCCAAGCAGCTCAAAAACCGGCCAGTGCGCGTCACGCTGATCGATCGCAAAAACTATCATCTGTTCCAGCCCTTTTTATACCAGGTCGCTACTGCCGCGTTGTCTCCGGCTGACATTGCGGCGCCGATCCGCTCGATTCTCCGTAAGCAACGTAATACGCGAGTGCTGCTCGCCGAGGCGTCGGCAGTCAATCTGGCCGCGCGGGAAGTCGTGTGCAGCGATGGGGAGCGGATTCTGTATGATTATCTCATTATTGCCGCCGGGGCCCGGCACTCGTACTTCGGCCACGATGAGTGGGAGGAGTTTGCTCCGGGATTGAAAAGCGTGGAGGACGCTTTAGAAATCCGCCGCCGCGTGCTGCTGGCCTTTGAGATGGCGGAGCGTGAACCTGATCCCGTCGTGCGCGAGGCCCTGCTCACCTTTGTCATTGTAGGCGGCGGTCCGACTGGCGTTGAACTAGCCGGGGCGTTGATCGAAATTGCCCGCTATACCATGGCGCGAGATTTCCGCGTGATTGACCCTACGCAAGCGCGGGTGATTTTGCTGGAAGCGAGCCCGCGCATTCTGCCGACATTTCCGGAAGAGCTGTCAGTCCGGGCTGCCCAGGATCTGACCTATCTCGGCGTAGAAGTGCGCACCAACGCCGCCGTTACGGCGATTGAGCCCTGCGTCGTGGTCGCGGGCGGGCAGCGGATTCCTACGTGCACGCCGCTATGGGCGGCGGGCGTGAGCGCTTCCCCGCTCGCGCGCACCTTAGGCGCGCCGCTTGATCGCGCCGGCCGCGTCCTGGTGGAGCCGGATTTGACACTCAAAGGGCATCCGGAAGTCTTTGTCATTGGCGACTTATCTTCGCTCACTAATCCGAAGACGCAACGCCCCTATCCTGGGACGGCGCCGGTGGCGATTCAGCAAGGCCGCGCGGCGGCTGAGAATATTTGGCGCGCCTGCCAGGGGCGGCCCTTGACCCCATTTCACTATTATGACCGCGGCAATATGGCGACCATCGGACGCTCACGCGCCATTGCTCATCTCGGAGGCGTCAAACTTTCTGGCTTCATCGCCTGGCTTCTGTGGCTGTTCGTTCATATCTACTACTTGATTGGCTTTGAGGATCGCGTGTTAGTGATGATTCAATGGGCATGGTCGTATTTGACTCTGCAGCGGGGCGCGCGTTTGATTACCTCGGAGGCGCCTGCGCGACAACTTATTCCGGTTGGGCTGCATGAGATGCGACATGGCGACGGCCGCGCTGCGTTGACTGCTCGGGCTGACGGGCAAACACAAGGGCAAAGCCCGACCGTTGAACATCCGTCTCAGAAAGGCGATAACGCCTCAGCCAGACCCGGGTAGACCGAGAGGAGAGGCCAAGCATTGGCGATCACCACTGCCCAGTCTGTAAATACGTGGTCGGCAAATGCTTCGCCCCTGCCGTCCCGATGTTTCGTGCTCCGATTCAGCCGCCTGAGGAGACCTACGCCCTGACGAGAATCCACATCATTAAGACGATGACGGTGGCCATCACCGCGCTGGCGATCCCAATGGTCATACGCCGCCGGTGCCTGGAGTGCATTACCGGCTCGTTCTTTCCTTGACCTGTCCACAAAGTATACAAAAAGGGAAGCGCGACCAGCGCGACGACGACTATGGCGGCCGTGCCCATCAGCCATCCTGTATTGCCGCTCGGCGGAGGCGGCGGACTTGGGGCGTTCAGAGAAGCCGGTTCACGTCCGCAGCCAGCCAGGCTCATCCAGAGAAGCCCCAAGGCGCTAACCACGGGAGCAGAAAGAACCATAGTGCTCCAGAGCTGCGTCCAACGGTTGCTGAACTCTTTGCCGCCGTGAGACCTGGAGGCCGCTGTGGTCGGCGCGGCAAGGGCGTGAGCGCGGGCGACCAGTGAAAACGTGTATATCTGTGAGCGAGAGGGAAGCCGCAGATTTTTCATGCAAGTGTCTCATGGGCGCTCCGGGGAGCGCAGTCATGTGTGATTTGTCTTGCAGGGCTGTCGGGGTTTTCACCTCAATCAATTGCGCCGCCAAGGCCAGATCAACATTGCGTCTTCGTAAGGCGCCTGGGCGCGCCCGCCTACCCCTGATATGTCTCTGAGAGCAACCTTTATGCCGGATTAAAAGGGATAATTCACGCCAGAAAAAACCGCGACGCCTTCACTGCCATACCCAATATCTACATAGCCAACCACAAACGGGGTAGCGATGCCGCGAAAGCCAAGGCCGCCGACCGGATGCAGTCCACTCAGCGGATTCGTGTTCATGGAGTGGAACACCCGGCCCAGGTCAACAAACGGCGCAAGTTCCAAGACGCCGTGCGTGCCGAAGATATCGCGTTCGTACACGCGTGTTCGGAGTTCCATAGCGGCAGCGAACAAATTCCGATCGACAAACCGCGCCTCCCCAAACCCGCGCAGCGGTTGCCGGTAGCCTACCTCAGTTCTGTCGCCACCCAGACGGCTCAGCGCCCAAAATGGGGCGTCGCGGCCGACGGGCATGTACTGGAAGGCCACATGACCTACGAGAATGACACGAGGGTGCAACGGCTGGTAGTGACGCGCATCCAAACCGAACGCCGAATAGGAAACGGAACTGAGGAACGCCCGATCAGTGATGCCGCCCCAGAGCGATATCAAAGAGCCCTGGGTTGGCACATTGCGTGAGTTGCGCGTATCGTACGTGAGAAATATACGGCTCAACAACTCATTGCTGCCGCGTCGTAAGCCTTTGAGGGTAGGAAACTGCGTCCCAGTAAAGGGGAGGGTATCGAAAGCGCCGCGTTCAATGCGCACGAAGCGCGGCCGCAAGTCCAGCGCCAACTGGAGGTCGCGTCGGAAATTCAACCCGAATCGCGCGAACACATACTCTTGTTCGATCGTATAGTTTGTCTCATTATCCGAATCTGAGTGATTGCCGAAGCCGAAAAAACGGTCCGTGGGGTCGCGCTCAAATAACAGGCGGCCTTCGAACGACCACCACCGATCGCGATTCAGGCCGGTAGCGTAGGCCAGATCGACATACCGGTCGATGTGCTCACGAATACCTGCCGTCGCTGACCACTGCGTGTCAGCCGACGGATAGGACAAAATTTGTGCGGACGTTCCAACCCCGAGTGTGGGATTATAGGTAACATCAAAATTGAAAATACGGTTGATTTGTTTCTTCTCATCAAGAAAGAGAAAGACCGGCAGGATGCCAATCGTGGTTTCGCCATTGGGATCGGTCCCGACTTCGGGAATAGGAATGAACGGCCAGCCGCGGGGATCGAGATAGCCGGTGACCCCTTTCCAGAAGGATCCAGGGGTCACGTCCGCCAGCACAGTGTTACTACTGAGCCACAGCCAGAGTAGCCAGAAACTCCCTCGCACCAACACTTTCCTCATGACAGGGAAAAAAACAGCAAGCGATATGCCACAGGCCGCTTGCTGTGAGGCTGGCATGGCGCTTGCTAATGCTGAGCCGTAGGCGACCAAATTGTCAAGAAAGGAACCTCTCATGGATGTCAAAACCTCACTCATCGCGCTGTGGTTGAGCGGTAGTCTACTTCTTCCACTCGTAGCGTGTGCGCAACCTGATGCAAGTGAAGCAACCTCCACATCCTCCTCGCCGGCGGACACGGAAGCTTCGCCGCCGACGGAACCGCCAGGCCAGACGTCAGCTTCTGCGGCGCCTTCAGTCGCTGAAGCGCCATCGCACCAATCCGCACAAACAACCGAGCCGTCCATGCCGTTGTCTGAGAACAAGTCCTCCCAGCCACACCCGCCGCTTATCTCAAACTCTGCGATTGTCGGCGCGACGGTGAAAAACGCCCAAGGCGAGCAACTCGGCACTATCCGCGAGGTGATGATTGACCCGCAAACCGGACGCGTGGCGTACGTGGTGCTGACCTCAAGCGATATGCTCGGCAGGAACGAAAAGTCCATGGCGATTCCCTGGGAGGCGCTGCGCGTCGAACTGGGCAAAAATGAATTAGTTGTCGAAGTGGACGACAGCAAACTTTCGTCCGCGCCCACATACGAAATGAGCCAGAGATAACATACTGTGACGGATGGAAAAGTCTTTGAGAGGAGGTGGAGCTATGGTCACAGTCCGGCGCGGGCGTTCTCGCGCCCTTCACCATACCACTTTGCTGCTGTGTCAGTGCGTTATGTTGACGTTGTTTGGTTCGGGATGCGCGACGGTGCACTATGAAACGCGCCCGTTCTTTCTTGAAGAGCAGGACCGCCAGAGCCATGGACGGAAGACGTAGTTCGATTGGTGACGTGGTCTGTAAAGATGTTTTTTGTCGCGCTGCCCCGTACGAAGCGCTGCAAGACAACCCCCACAAGTATATCTGGCGAGAACGCGCTTCGCGCTATACCGACGATCGTCAGGCGCTCTCTCGCCTGAGAGAACGTGATCTGCGAAGCTTCGAAAATTTTCTCGATAGGTCAGACGTCTGCTTGAGAGGGGCGACTTCCTGAAGTCGCCCCTTTTTTTCCTTATGCTTTTAACGTTGGTTGTCCCGAGTTTTCTACATACACGATAATGACATCTCCCTCATGGAGTTTATGCACGTCCTCGGGTGGCACAACGGCGTAAAATTTCTCTTGGCCGGTGTCCAGATCAACAAGTCCTGTGTTTGGATCAATTTTCCGCACGGCCGCGCTCACAAGCGCGCCATGGAGATGATTATCAGGAAAAGGCGTCGCCACAATGCTCATGGGAGGGGCGCCGGCTTGAGAAAGCGGCTGCCGCGCCCACGCGGCTGGCAAGCCGCCTGTGACGAGACTCGCGACGGCGAGAGAATGGATGACCTGGGTTAACTTCACGCTGAGCTTCATATGCCGCATCCTGTAGCGCCACTACCCCGGCGCTAGCTTGTTTTTTCCTTGGATCGTGCAAGATATAGACCGATTTCGCAAGCATGATCTCAGCGGCTTAGAGTCGGCGTGCTCATCAAAAGTGTAGTCCTGCAGTCACGTCTGTCATGCGAAAAATTCCTCTAGCTGCCCATCGCCAAGTGCGTGAAGCGAAAAAGTTCCGGTTTCTTCTAGTACGTTTGAGTGTCTCACCCTGTTCCGTAGCGGCTCGGCATAAGGATTGCTGCCTCTTCAGCTTGGTTTGATTTTGCAGCAATCCAAAGGAGGAGCAGGCAATGACAAGAATATGGCAAATTAGCACGGCTATAGGAGCTTTCCTACTCAGCGTGGCGTCCGCGTATGCGGCGGATGTCATTGCGAACCTGGAGAATCCACCCGCGGAACACGCCATCAGCGGCGTGAGTCTCGTATCCGGTTGGGCGTTTACCCAAGATGAAGAGGAAGATCTGACAATCTATCTTCGCATTGATGGAGTGACCCAGAAGGAGTTGGAAATTCCTTGTTGTTCCCGGCGGCGCGATGTCGATGAAGCGGGCATAGGCGCTCCGGACAATACGGGCTTTGGTCTGCTCGTGAACTACGCGCTGCTTTCCGCCGGTCCTCATACCATCGGCGTGGATGTTCGCAGTAGTGATTTTATTGACGATATAACCAACAATCAGGATCGTCGAGTAATCGATCACTCGGTCGTCATCGTACGTCCGGGCAACACTCAATTTGTGAACAGTGTAAACCTCTCCGGCGCGACCTGTTCCATTGCGCCTGGGGGGCAAGAGGTAGTGCTCAATGGCGTGCAACTGAACTCCAGTACGGGTTCTACGACATCGGATCTGCGCGCTTCATACGTGACAGGGCTGCAGAGCTTTGTGATCAGCAGCGCTTCGGGCGGACCAGCGGTCACGCAGTTCGTGGCGCATCTCAATGGGTCGCAGGAGAACCCGCGCGTACAGACGTCGGCGACCGGCGAGGCGACGATCACTCTGAACGCGAATAACTCGCTGAGCTGCACGGTGACCACGACCGATTTGAGCGATGCAACCGCCGCGCATATTCATTTAGCTCCGGCTGGACAAAATGGCGACATTATTATTCCGCTCACCCCTGGTCCATCCGCGTCCTGGACATGTCCCTCGACAGTTCTGACGGCTGCGCAACTGGACGCACTGCAAACCGCGCGACTGTATATGAACATTCATACTCCGGATCATCCCAATGGCGAAGTGCGCGGTCAGATTGTCGCCGCACCGTTATAAACAGAGAGCATGCGTATGGTAAAGACCAGCACGAAGCGCGCGCAGAAGAACAAAGCGCCTCGAGGAACAGGCGGAGCGGCAAAAGCCCCACGAGCAAGAGCTCCACGCTCCGCTGCGCAAACGAATCAACCCTTTGAGCAAGACACAAAACGGCGCATCGGCCAGTTTCGCGGGGCGGGGGAACCGCCCCTGATGAAGCGTTAAGACGCGCAGCACAAACTCCGCGCGCTCCTCAGAGGGATTTGTCTCCTACTGCACATGGAGATCAAGTCCGGTAGGTAATAAGTGGCGGATCTCTGCAGGGGCGCATGGCCGTGCGCCCCTACGCGCTTTCGTCACGCTTCATGATACTTCGGCCAGTGACGGATAAAGACCCCGCGGAAGAAATGGACGAGCGACGGCCGTTCCTCAGCGCGCGCCGCGGTGTCCGTTGCATGTTGCCCGCCTTGCATCGTCGTGAGGAGCTGCTCGAGGCGTGCGCTGCCCTCGTTAAAAGCCCGTTCGATGAGCGCGACGCCGTCCTGCACAGACTTGGGCGGCGTATTGTCGCCAGCGCGATACAATTTTTGGTAACGCAGTTCTACTTGCGCCGCGGCTTGACGGTATTTTTCTTTCGCGGCGGTCAGCGCCTCGTTTTGTTTTGTGAGCATGTCAACTTGTTTAATCAAGGCCGCCCGCCCCTTCCGCTGACTGAGCCCCCAGTAGAGGGCAACGACGAGCAATCCCATAAGGACCAGGGCCCCGCGCCTCCAGCGGACAGTGGCCGCCAGTTGGCCAGCAAGCGCCGTTTTTTCCCGTTCAAGACGTTGTTGTTCCTCCATGAGCGCCGCCACCCTCTGCTGGAGGTTTCCTGTTTCGCGTCGTGCCCGCGCTTCTGCTTCTACTAGTTGGGCGTGTTCCGCTTGCAGCTGGGTTATTTGCCGGGCAAACACGTTGGGGATTTTCAATACTTGTCCCACCTGGAGTCGCAAGGGGTCAGTGATGTGATTCAACTGCATAAGTTCGTCAAGCGGCGCACGGAAGATCCGCGCCACATCACTGAGCGATTCGCCAGGCCGTAAGGCGTAGCTGAGAAATTCATCGTGATTCGACTCTTGGAGCTGGGTGGTGGCAGGAGGCGCGTCCATTGCAGGTACAGCGCCCCAGAACAACAGGACCAAGAGCAGAGCAAACGATAGCCGCCGATACACCGTAGCTTGCGCCATAAGGCCTCCTTTATGTATGTCACCGCGTGTTGCGCCTCCCTCCTCTCTCCACTTATCCTCCGGCTCAGTTTGGTCAGCAATAAGAATGCCAGAGGAGGATGGGGTAAGTCTATAAAGGATTCCGTGATTCTTCCGAAAAGAATTTACCTCTTTCTCTATTTTGCCCGGTCTGCTCGCCCGCTGGTATGGGCAGGACCGCGATGACTCCCCATGGATATGAACGCTGAAACTTGAGAGTGAGCGCTACTCTTCCTGTGCCTTGTGTTTTGTTCTCAATCAGTTACAGGTAACAACATGGATGTAGACACGAATGTGCTCAACGCGCCGCGCTGGTGGCAAATAGGGGTGCTGTATCAGATCTATCCCCGCTCGTGCATGGACAGTAATGGCGATGGCGTTGGCGATTTGCAGGGGATTTTGCATCAGCTGGACTATTACCGTTGGCTTGGCGTAGCAGGACTGTGGCTTTCTCCGATTTATCCATCCCCCATGGTCGATTTTGGTTATGATGTCTCAGACTACACCGATATTGATCTGCTCTTCGGGACGCTGAATGAATTTGACGCCTTGTTAGAGGCTGCCCATCGCCTGAATGTGCGCATCTTGATGGATTATATTCCCAACCACATCTCAGACCAGCATCCATGGTTTGTGCAGGCGCGTTCGGCGCGCAACAACCCTTACCGTGAGTGGTATATCTGGCGCGACCCCGCTTCAGACGGCGGTCCTCCTAATAACTGGGGGAGTGTATTTGGCGGCAGCGCCTGGCAGTGGGATGAGCGCACGGACCAGTATTATCTGCATTCCTTTTTGAAAGAACAGCCGGATCTCAACTGGCGTCATCCTGAAGTACGGCGCGCTATGATGGATGTGCTGCGGTTCTGGTTGAACCGGGGCGTTGATGGGTTTCGCATCGACGCCCCGGCGCGTCTCATTAAAGATGCCGCGTTTCGCGATGAGCCGCCAAATCCAGCGTATACCCCTGACCAGGCTCCCTATTACTGCCTCCTGCATACCTTCTCGCGCGATCAAGCGGAACTGCAGGACGTGATTCGGTTGCTGCGGTGCGTTGTAGACAAGTATGACGACCGTGTGCTGATCGGCGAAGTCTACCTTCCGCTCCCCCGACTCATGTTCTATTATGAAATGGGAGTTCATTGCCCCTTTAATTTTCAATTGCTCAAAAGAGCGTGGCGACCGCTGCTCATCCGCCAACTCATCGACACGTACGAGGGATTGCTATCTGCGGAGCAGTGGCCTAACTGGGTCTTAGGGAACCATGATGTATCGCGGGTGGCGACACGCATTGGCGTTGCCCAGGCGCGTGTGGCCGCGATGTTATTATTAACCTTACGCGGGACGCCGACGTCATATTATGGCGATGAGATCGGCATGCTAGACGTCCCGACTCCTCCGGCATTGGCGCAAGCTCCGTGGGAGAGAAACGTGCCAGGGCGAGGATTGGGGCGTGATCCCGCACGCACACCGATGCAGTGGAACGCGCAAGCCCACGCCAGGTTCACCACCGGGACGCCATGGCTTCCCGTGGCTGAGAATTATGCTCAGGTCAATGTGGAAGCCCAACGGTGGGATCCGTGTTCGCTCTTGACGCTCTACCGCCGCTTAATCGCGTTACGAGCGCGTGAACCAGCCCTGCACAGTGGCGCCTGCGCCCCTATAGTCGCGGATGACCGTCTGGTGGCCTCCACGCGAACCTCAGGGGATCGTCGTTTTTTGATTGCGCTCAATTTGAATTCAGATACGGTCGTTTTCCAGCAGGACGGTCTCTATGGACGGGTCATCCTTTCACCCTTTCTTGATCAAATGGAGACCGCAACGAATGACGCGTTTATGTTGCGCGGGAACGAAGGGCTCGTTGTATAGCTTGAGTGAAATGTCAAGATGAGCTCGGTGTAGTTTCTTAGACAACGCCTGTGTGGACAAAACCTCTACATTTTGCCGGGGTGGGAAGTGTGAATAGCTCACAGAAACGTTGGGCAGAGGCCAAAGCTATGAAGTCATTCCCGTGGAGGTTAGTGAGTTGGTTGTTGTGGTGGTGAGACAGCCTTCGACTCCGTTGCGGAGAGTGGTGGCTCTTCACTCCGTTAAGGGCAGGCTTTGGGCGTCAGAAGCTTGCACTGACGACCCCGCAACGTCTAGCATTGCCTCTTGAGACCGCTTTCGCCTTGTCAGTAACGCAGACCTCGGTACAAGCCTTGCTTAAGGAGTTGTTGATGGCCGTCAAGAGAAGCATTCGTCCGCCACTGGATAACGACCCTCTTTGGTACAAGGACGCAATCATTTACGAAGTGCACGTCCGGGCTTTCGCGGATAGTGAGGATGATGGCGTGGGGGACTTCCCCGGCCTCACCAGTAAACTGGACTACTTGCAAGATCTTGGCGTCACCGCATTATGGCTGCTGCCTTTTTGCCCTTCGCCGTTGAAGGATGACGGCTACGATATGTCGAGTTACACCGACGTGCACCCGACGTATGGCACGCTCAACGACTTTGAAACGTTTCTGCATGAAGCGCATCAGCGCGGCATCCGTGTGATTACCGAATTGGCGTTAAACCATACGTCAGATCAACATCCGTGGTTCCAACGGGCGCGGCGGGCCAAACCTGGCAGCACCTGGCGCGATTTCTACGTCTGGAGCGATACGCCGGAAAAATATCACGAGGCGCGCATCATCTTTCAAGATTTTGAGTCATCCAACTGGTCCTGGGATCCGGTAGCGCACGCTTATTACTGGCATCGATTTTACTCACACCAACCGGATCTCAATTATGACAATCCCGCCGTGCGCAGGGCGATCACGCAGGTGGTGGATTTCTGGTTTGGGCTGGGTGTGGACGGGTTGCGGCTTGACGCCGTGCCGTATCTCTACGAACGCGACGGCACCAATTGTGAAAATCTTGCCGAAACGCACGCCTTCTTAAAAGAACTGCGGCGACACGTCGACCGCAAGTTTCCGAACCGTATGTTTCTGGCGGAAGCCAATCAATGGCCCGAGGATGCCGCTGCGTATTTCGGGACGGGCGACGAGTGTCACATGAACTTTCATTTCCCGCTCATGCCCCGGCTGTTCATGGCGATTCACACCGAGGACCGCTTTCCCATTGTCGATATTCTGCAACAGACGCCCGTCATTCCGGAAAACTGTCAGTGGGGCATCTTTCTGCGCAACCATGACGAACTGACGCTGGAAATGGTCACGGATGAAGAGCGGGATTATATGTACCGCGTATATGCGCGGGACCCGCAGATGCGGATTAATTTGGGCATTCGCCGCCGTCTGGCGCCGTTACTGGGCAATTATCGCCGCCGTATCGAATTGATGAATGGACTATTGTTTTCCTTGCCGGGCTCGCCGGTGATTTATTACGGCGATGAGATTGGCATGGGCGACAACGTCTATCTTGGCGACCGCAACGGCGTGCGCACGCCCATGCAGTGGAGCGCGGACCGCAACGCCGGCTTCTCCCGCGCCAACCCTCAGAGACTCTATCTGCCGGTGATTATCGACCCCGAATATCACTACGAGGCCGTCAACGTCGAAGCGCAGCGCAATAATATTCACTCGCTCCTGTGGTGGATGAAACGCTTGATTGCTTTGCGCAAACGCCACAAGGCGTTTGGGCGTGGAACGTTGGAGTTTCTGCAGCCTGAGAACACCAAGATTCTAGCCTTTTTGCGGCGCTATCAAGACGAAATCATTCTGGTTGTCGCTAATCTGGCGCGCTTTGCGCAATATGTGGAATTAGATCTCGCAGCGTTTCGCGGCATGCAGCCCATCGAAATGTTCGGCCGCGTCGCGTTTCCCTCAATTGGCGAGCAGCCTTACCTGCTCACCCTAGGGCCGCACGCGCTGTACTGGTTTACTCTGGAGACGCCGCAGGCTGCGGAGCTCAGTCTCAGTCCTCCAACTATCCGGACGATTACCGTCACTGAGCCCTGGGAGCGTAGTGTCCATGACACGGGGAAAACCGCTCTGGAAGCGATTCTTCCCGCATATCTCAGAAGCCGGCGTTGGTTTGGCGGCAAGGCCCGGCAGATTCGCACGGTCTCCATCCCCGGGGTATTCCGCTTCCCCTACGAGGACGCCATTGCGCATCTGATGCTGGCGACGGTGGAGTATACGGAAGGTGATCCAGAGACCTACGTGTTGCCGCTGGCTGTCGCCACTGGGGAACGCGCGACGCATATTCAGAATAATTGTCCTCAGGCCGTGGTCGCTCGTCTTGAGCAAGCGCATGAGGCCGGCGTTGTATACGAAGCTGTGTGGGAGGAACGTTTTTGCGCGGCGTTGGTGGATGCCATCGCGCGCCGCCGCCGCTTCAAGGAGGCATTTGGCGAGCTCGTGGGCTCCCCCACGCGGGTCTTGCGTAATTTGTATGCCGGAGATGAGCTAGGGGCGCCGACGCTGGCGAAAGCAGAGCAAAGCAATACGTCAATTGTGTATGGCGACAAGTTAATCTTCAAGCTGTTTCGCCGCATCGATGAAGGCGTCAACCCTGATTGGGAGGTTGGGCGGTTTTTAACTGAAAAAACCTCCTTCACTCATTGCGCTCCTGTAGCCGGCGCGCTGGAGTACCGGCGCAGTAAAGGAGAGCCGTTGACAGTAGGGGTCTTGCATGGGTTCGTGCCGAACCAGGGCGATGCGTGGTCCTATACACTTGATGTGCTGAGCCGCTATTTTGAAGAAGCGCTGGCGCAACCCAGCGACGTCGCCCTTGATATCTCCTCAAAGCCGCTCCTGAGCCTCATTGATGAGCCTGTGCCTCCGCTTGCTAGCACACTCATTGGTCCTTATCTCGCTTCAGCGGAGCGGCTGGGGCAGTGCACGGCTGAGCTGCATCTCGCCTTGACCGCCGGCGTGCAAGATCCGCGCTTTGCGCCCGAACCGTTTTCTATGCTCTATCAGCGCTCCATCTATCAATCGATGCGCAGCTTGGCGGCGCAGACCTTGCAATTGCTGCGTCGCCGCGTGAAGGCTCTGCCTGAGGCGGTAATAGGATTGGCGCGGCAAGTATTGGACGTAGAGGGCGAAGTGATGCGGCGTTTTCAATTAGTGTTGCATCATAAAATCGCCGCTGTGCGCGCGCGCTATCACGGCGATTACCACCTCGGACAGGTGCTGTATACCGGAAAGGACTTTGTCATTATTGACTTTGAGGGCGAACCAGCCCGGCCGTTAAGCGAGCGGCGCATCAAACGTTCTCCGTTGCGTGACGTGGCGGGGATGGTGCGATCGTTTCACTACGCGGTCTACGTAGGTTTACAAAACCAAGGGCGCGAGGAAACGTTGTCCACGCGTCTCAATGGCTTATCAACATTGGAGCCCTGGGCGCGGTTTTGGCACCGCTGGGTGTCGGCGGTCTTCACGAAAACCTATTTCGCCGTGGCGCAAGGAGCGCCGTTTTTACCGCGCGCCCGCGCGGAGCAACAAGTGCTCCTCGACGCCTTTCTGTTGGAAAAGGCCTTTTACGAATTACACTATGAGCTCAACCATCGTCCAGAGTGGATCCACATCCCATTGCGCGGCGTGCTGCAATTACTGGAGGTTCCGGCATGACCACGATACTGGGGGAACAAGACCTGCATTTCCTGGCGGAAGGCTCTCACGTCCGCCTCTATGAGAAGCTTGGCTCGCATCTGGCGACCAGCGACGGCGTCGAGGGA
>DATLYA010000255.1:0-3579 GCA_035575235.1 Candidatus Methylomirabilota bacterium | reverse complement strand
ACGATGTAGCACGCGAGCGAGGCGTATTCAGCCGGACGGCCCAGTCGCGCCGGAAAGGGTACACTCGCCCCCAAAGATTGACGCGCTGCCTCCGGCAGCCCCATAAGCATCGGCGTTTCGAACAAACCTGGAGCAATCGTCACACAACGAATCCCCTCACGGGCAAACTCACGCGCGATGGGCAAGGTCATGCTGACCACGCCTCCTTTGGAGGCTGAGTAGGCAGGCTGGCCAATCTGGCCTTCATAGGCCGCAACAGACGCGGTGTTGATAAACACTCCTCGTTCGCCTTCACTGTTCGGTTCGTTCGCCACCATCTTCACGGCAGCCAGACGAATCACATTAAACGTGCCGATTAAATTGATCTCAATCACGCGTCGGAACACGTCTAAGTCAAGCGGGACGTTATCCTTGCCGAGCGTTTTCCCCGCCGTGCCAATACCCGCACAGTTCACCACCACATGAATGGCTCCGAAAGACGCTACCGCTTGATCGATCGCAGCCTGTACCTGGCTGCTATTGGTTACGTCGGTTTCGGCGAAGAACGCCTTTCCGCCTAACTCCTTGGCAAGAGCGGCGCCGTTCGACTTCGCTAAGTCAAGAATCGCCACCTGCGCGTCTTTGGCGGCAAACATCCGCGCTGTCGCTTCACCTAAGCCAGAGCCGCCACCTGTGACAAGTACTCCAAGACCTTTGATTTCCATATATCTTCTCCTTCTACACTAGGGACTAAATCAGACCACAGGACATTCGTACACTGGAGCTGTCGCCTCTCAGGCGTGGCATGCTGAGCCCTTCGGCTTAGAGCGATAACCATTCAAACTTCCATGGACGAAGTACTCATCCCTAGCCCCTACCCCCTCTGATTTTCACGCGTTCACATCAATGACGACACGCCCACGCACTTTCCCCGCAAGAATCGCCGGCGCTAACTCTGGCAGTTTTGCCATCGGCTCGACGGTAGTCATGGCGTCAAGTTTGTCAAGCGGCAGATCTTGCGCCAGCCGCCGCCACGCCTCTAAGCGTTTCTCTCTAGGGCACATCACCGAATCAATGCCAAGGAGGCTCACTCCACGGAGAATGAACGGCATCACCGTCGTCGGCAGGTTCGCCCCTCCAGCAAGACCACACGCCGCGACTGCCCCACCGTAGCGAGTTTGTCGTAAGACGGCAGCAAGCGTTTCACCCCCCACAGAGTCCACGCCACCGGCCCAGCGTTCAGAGTCCAAGGGCCGACCCGACGGCGTCGCGAGCGCCGCACGCTCAACAATCGTTGCGGCCCCAAGTGAAGTCAAATAGTCTCTCAGCTCAGGACGGCCAGTCGAGGCTGCGACTTTGTATCCCAGCTTCGCCAGCAGAGCGATGGCGACGCTACCGACTCCGCCAGCCGCGCCAGTCACGATGATTTCATGTTCACTTGGTTGCACCCCTGCATGTTCCAGTCCCATAACACAAAGCATAGCCGTATAGCCTGCAGTGCCAATCGCCATGGCTTGTTTGAGTGAAAACCGGGGTGGGACGGGCACGAGCCATTCAGATTTGACCCGCGCAAGCTGGCTATAGCCGCCCCAATGAGACTCACTTAAGCCCCAGCCGTTGATCAGCACCTGATCGCCAGGCTTACAGGCAGCCGTTTGCGATTCCTCCACCGTCCCGGCGAGGTCGATGCCGCACACCATGGGAAACCGACGGGCGATTTTCGCCTTGCCGGTGATCGCCAAGCCATCTTTATAGTTGATGGTTGAGTACGCCACACGAATTGTGACATCGCCTTCCGGCAAGTCAGATTTCTGCAATTGTTTGCACGACGCTTGCACCTTGCCGCCCGCATCTTCAGCGACAAGCGCGGTGAATGTCTCATTCATAGCTGCACCCCTTTTGCATTCTGGACGGGCCGAGAAGAAACCCGCATATAAACGGCTTGGGCCTACGTACCTGCTCATCCTGCGCTTGTCAAAGGGTAGGAAGCCTGGACAATGCCGAGGCTGCCCGCTACAACGGCCCCAGCATCTATGAAGGAGGAACGTATGAGTGTTCTCGTGCTCGTACAAGGCAATCCGCTGCCAGACAAAGCAGAGACATTGCAGCAATATCAACAGGTGGCGCGCACGGTCATCGGCAAACATGGCGGGCAACCAATCGCTCGCGGCAGCGGGCTCGCGACGCTGCACGGCTCTCGGCAATGGCAGGTGGGGATCGTGATTCGCTTCCCTGATATGGCGGCCGTGCAGGCCTGGTACAACGACCCTGAATATCAGCGCGTTCTCCCTCTGCGGAATGAGGCCTATGGAGAATTAGAGATTACGGTATTTCAGGAGTAAGCCTGGGAGTTTCCTCGTCTTGGTTAGATCGGTAAGAGCTAGTAATCACTTTCTGCAGTGCTGGAAGGAGGATCCTCATGACCGCTGCTCTCAGTCAACTCGACGCCACCGCTCAGGCGGAGCTTGTGCGGAAGAAAGAAGTTTCTCCCCTCGAACTTGTTGATGCTTCCATTGCGGCTATCGAGCGTCTCAACCCTCAACTTAACGCGGTCGTGCTGCCTTTGTTCGAGAGAGCCCGCGCGCAAGCCAAGGATGGCCCTCTTCCTGATGGTCCTTTCCGCGGCGTGCCTTTCTTGTTGAAGGATTTGCTTTGCGCGGCGGCGGGCGAGCCGTTAACAAACGGCATGCGCTTGTTGAAAAACCTGAAGAACACGGCTCCTACTGATACGTATCTTGCCGCGAAATTCAGAGCCGCGGGATTCATCACGCTTGGCAAGACCAATACTCCGGAATTGGGGTTAAACGCCACGACCGAGCCGGAGGCGTATGGCCCGACCCGCAATCCCTGGGATATCACCCGCTCGCCTGGCGGCTCCAGCGGCGGGTCAGCGGCGGCGGTTGCGTCACGCATGGTGGCGGTCGCACACGCCAATGACGGCGGCGGCTCTATTCGTATGCCTGCCAGTGAGTGCGGACTTGTCGGCCTGAAGCCCTCGCGCGGCCGCGTGTCCCCCGGCCCAGACTTCGGCGATGTCTGGAATGGACTCGCCATCGAAGGTGTGGTGACGCGTTCGGTGCGCGACACAGCAGGCGTGCTCGACGCCATTGCGGGCAATATGCCTGGCGATCCCTATTCGGCTCCGCCACAGCGCCGCCCATTCGTGCAGGAAGTCGGCGCCAATCCAGGGAAGCTGCGTATCGGCTTCATGAAACGCACTCCGAAAGGCAGGGTGGCGCTTCATCCTGACTGTGTCGCTGCTGTGGAAGACGCCGCTCGTTTGTTACAGTCGCTCGGCCATATCGTCGAAGAATCGCATCCAGCCGCCCTCGATGAGAGCGAGTACATTGACCACTTCAGCAACGTCGTCGCCTGTCATACCGTGCAGACCCTGGAGGATATTAGCAAGCTTGTTGGAAAGACCATTACTCAGGAAGATGTCGAGTTGTGGACCTGGTCTTTTGCGCAGCGCGGGTTCCGGTTGTCGGCTGCGCAGTACCTCGGGGAGATACAGTGGCTGCAGGTGTGGGCGCGCCGTGTGGGACAATGGTGGGCGAGCGGCTACGACCTGCTGCTCACGCCGACGATCGCCGAACCGCC
>DATLYA010000254.1:0-15512 GCA_035575235.1 Candidatus Methylomirabilota bacterium | reverse complement strand
GATGCCGCCGTTGCCTTTCGCCGCCTCGTTCGCCGGCAACTCCTTTTTGATCGGCGTCGTGGTCGGCGCTTTCTTGTTGTCAAAATGACCACGCAGATTTTCTTCCCGCACTTCTCGCTGCTCACGCGACGCCAGCTGGAGGGAGGGATAATTATCAACCGTCACATCAGGCGTTACCCCGGTCACCTGAATCGAGCGGCCATTGGGGGTATAGTATAAGGCCGTGGTCAGGCGTAGAGCGGCGCCATTTTCCAGCGGCAAGATCGTCTGCACAGAGCCCTTGCCAAAGGTCTGCGTTCCTAAAATCACCGCACGCCCATGGTCTTGCAGCGCTCCAGCCACAATCTCAGAAGCGCTGGCGCTGCCGCCATTCACCAGCACAACGAGAGGAACATCCGTGTACCCGCCAGGATGGGCAAAGTATTTTTGTTTTTGATTGTCCAGGCGCCCCTCGGTATAGACTACCAGTCCAGAGTCAAGGAATGTGTCGGATACTTTCACTGCCTGACTGAGCAGTCCACCAGGATTATTCCGCAAATCGAGCACGAGACCTTCGAGCTTCCCATTCTCCTGGATCAACTTTGTCAATGCTGCCTCAAGATCAGCTCCTGTCCGATCTTGGAACTGCACCAGCCGGACGTACCCGTACCCTTTTTCCAAGGTCTTAGACTTGACGCTCTGGACCCGAATCACCTCACGTACAAGAGGAAAATCAATCAGCTTATTGACGCCTTCGCGGCGCACTGAAATGACAATCTTGCTGCCTTTGGGGCCGCGCATTTTTTTCACGGCCTCGACGAGGCTCATGTCTTTTGTCAATTCGCCTTCAATCTTAATGATTTGATCGCCAGATTTAACTCCTGCCCGGTAGGCCGGTGTGTCCTCAATAGGCGAGACTACCGTCAAGACGCCATCGCGGACGGTAATTTCGATCCCCAGGCCGCCGAAGCTGCCTTCAGTATCAACTTGTAACTCCTTGTACAGGTCGGGAGTCAGATACGCGCTATGCGGATCCAAGGAGTTCAGCATCCCGTTAATCGCCCCATCGATAAGCTTCTGCGGGCCGACTTCCTCGACGTAATTTTTCTGAACAATAGCCAGAACGTTCGTAAATGCTTCTAGCCCTTCGTATGTGTCACGACTCACGGCGGAAACCCGCTCCAGTCCATGCCCTCCGAAAAGCACGCCCCCAACTATGATGACACCACTAAACACTCCTACGACGAGGCTCTTTTGTCGACTTCTTCGCATAATGCCGCCCCTTTTCACTCACTTTCTGCTGCGAGATTTTTCGTGGGATCACGAGTGCGCCCTACCATACCACAGCTAAGAGAAGAGGGAAAATATGGGTCCCCACATGGGCGAAACAAAACCTTAGATTTCTCCTCACTCTCTAGTAGGTCAAGATAAGATCGCGGGTTGTCTGCCGTGGGACTATCCAGACCGGAGACGTTATTGGCTCATATATGAAATCTTGTGCAGTGCGGCGTTGCCCTCTCTCTTGCAGACGGCAATGGCGTGAAGTTAAACCGGAGTGTCATGGCGAGCGCAGCGAAGCAGTCCTTGTTGTTTTGAAGATTGCTTCGTTATTCGCGCTTCTCGCAATGAGCAACATTCCAACTTATAACTTTCTGCCGCTGCCTGCAGACGGGGAGGGAAAAGGTGGAGGAGCACTCGGTACAGCAGGAGATGACGAGATAAGCACAAATTCTGCACATGAGCTCGTTTATTTCTTGATCCTTACACGGTGCCCGCTAGCGGCTAGAACAGCGTCCGCTCTCTTTCTGCATCCACGTAAGCTTTTTCTTGCGTTTTATTGACAGTGAAATTGAAAATCATTATCATTATTCTCTGCATGAAGACTTTAGCTGATCTCTTACCATCAGAAACTGGCTGTATCCATACCATCCAGGGTACTGATGGGCTTTCTCAACGGCTAGCTGAGATGGGATTTACCCCAGGCCAGTCTGTTCAGGTCGTTCGCTTCGCCCCGCTCGGCGATCCCATGCAAATCCGTATCCGCGGCTTTAATGTCGCCCTGCGAAAAAATGAAGCGCGCCGTGTGACTCTGGCTCCTTAAGCTTCTGGCGCTTGTTATGGCAACCGTGGCGTCTTCCGCTTCTGTCTCTCCTTCCGAACGCGCCACATCCTCACCGCTTTCCGCGCAACGCCGATATACAGTTGCAGTAATCGGCAACCCCAACACAGGAAAGACGACTCTTTTCAATGCCTTAACTGGGCTGTCGCAGCATACGGGCAATTACCCTGGCGTGACAGTAGAGAGCGCATTGGGAGAATTTACGATTGACGGTTATCGCTTTCTGGCCATTGATTTACCGGGCACATATTCGTTAGCTCCGCGCGCCCCGGATGAGATGATTGCCGTGAGGGTGCTGCTCGGATTTGGCGACGGCATCGCGGCTCCAGACGCGGTCCTGTGCGTGCTGGACGCTACTCATCTTGATCGCAACCTCTATCTGCTGACACAAGTGTTGGATCTTGGGTTGCCGGTAGTGGTAGCGCTCACCATGGTGGATCTGGCGCGCAAGCAGGGAATGACTGTTAATGTACCTGAACTGGAAAAGCGTCTTGGCGTTCCAGTGGTTCCAGTGCAGGCGACAAAACGTCTTGGGGTTGCGGCGCTCCGTCAAGCGTTAGGCAACACCGTCCGTACGGCGCGGATTCCAGTAAAGCCGATCCGTTTCCCTGAGGGGTTTGTCAAGGAAGTTGATCAGCTTTGTCAGGCGTTGCTACGGAGCAACGGTCACGCTACGCTGCCTCGATTTCTCATTGAGCGCTTTCTTATTGACGCTGGTGGAACGATCGAACACGAGCTTGTCCGTCAGTATGGCGAGCACGTTCGTCAGCAAGCCGCTGCGGCGAGAACGCGCCTGACCAAAGCCGGCGCGGCGCCGCAACAACTGGAAGTGGAGGCGCGCTATCGCTGGATCACTGAAGTAGCCAACGCCGTCGTTCATCAGCCGCTCGTCGCCAGCCAGACCTGGAACGATCGCATTGACCACATCGTGACTCACAAAGTGTGGGGCCTTGGCGTCTTTCTTGTGACCATGGCGATCACCTTCCAGGCGATATTTTCCTGGGCGGTTCCCGTCATGGACGGCATTGACGCGTTGTTCAAGTCTCTTGGCGCCTGGCTCGGCGGCCTGTTGCCTGAAGGGCCGTTACAAAGTTTAGTGGTTGACGGTCTGGTGGGTGGAGTCGGCGCGGTAGTGGTGTTTGTCCCGCAGATCGCCCTGCTCTTTGGTTTGATCGCCCTCCTTGAAGACTCAGGCTACATGGCTCGTGCGGCGTTTTTGATGGATCGCGTCATGGCGAGTTTCGGTCTATCAGGCCGCAGCTTTATTCCTCTCCTTTCGTCTTTCGCTTGCGCCGTGCCGGGCATCATGTCAACCCGCAGCATCGACAACCGCCGCGACCGGATCGCCACGATTCTCATCGCGCCGTTGATGAGCTGCAGCGCACGGCTGCCGGTCTATGTCTTGTTTATCTCCGCCTTTGTTCCCTCACAAACGGTGTGGGGAGTCTTCGGCCTGCAAGGAATCATTCTCCTTGCCATGTATATGGTCGGCCTGCTCCTCGCCCCGCTGGTCGCTTTTCTGTTAAAGCGTACAGTGCTGAAGGGTGAACCCGTGCCGTTCTTACTTGAACTGCCGCCGTTCCAGGTTCCAGCCTGGCGTGTCGTGCTGTTCCGCATGTATGATCGGAGCTGGGCGTTTCTGAAACGCGCCGGGACCATTATTCTCGCGACTACCATTTTAGTGTGGGCGTTGTCGTATTATCCGAACCATGCGCGCATCGCTGAGGAATATCGCGCCCGCCTTGCCGCCGCCTCCCCGGAAGAAGTCGAAGCGCTCAAGATCGAAGAAGCCGGCGCCCGTCTGCGGGAGAGTTATCTCGGACAAGCTGGCCGCGCTATTGAGCCCATCGTGCGCCCGTTGGGATGGGACTGGAAAATCGGCATGGCGACGCTGGCAAGCTTCCCTGCCCGGGAGGTCATTATCTCCGCGCTGGGGACAATCTACAACCTTGGGAACGAACAGGATGAAGAAAGTATGCAACTCCGTGAGGCGATGCGGGCAGAATGCTGGCCGGATGGCCGCCCGGTGTACACGCCAGTCGTCGCCGTTTCCATCATGGTGTTTTTTGCGTTGTGTTGCCAATGCGGCGCCACATTAGCGACGATCAAACGCGAAACAGGATCGTGGGGGTATGCGGCGTTCACCTTCACGTATATGACAAGTTTAGCGTACCTCAGCGCCCTGTTGGTCTATCAACTTGGCGGCAGATTGACAGGCGCATAGGGTTCAGCACTGAATCGGAGTGGACTTTGGGAGACTCAGCATGGATAGTCAAACGCTTATCGTTCTTACCTTGATCATCGCCGCCGCGCTGTACGTAGGCCGCACCCTGTGGCCCGCGTATAAAACGCAACCGGGCTGCAGCATGTGCCCGCGGAGCCGTAACCGCGCGGACGATTATGTATGAGTGAAATGATGAAGCATGAATGATGAATTCTAAAGAAAGAAGGTGAGTTTTTTCTCTCCAGCATTCATCGTTCTTTGAGCTGCACTTGTTCTCCTGGCGCCTTCCTATCGCTCCACCCTTCCCAGACGCCTTGATCGGCGAGCTTGCGTAAAGCGGTTTCTACAGCGGGATTCGTCCAATCGTTGTAGCCAATGTGGTGGTGCACGATCTTTCCTTGTCGGTCGATGATAAAGGTCTCTGGGTAGCCGGTGATGCCATACTTTTTCCCCACTTCACCGGTCACATCGAGGAGGACAGGAAAGGAGAAGCCGTTCTCCTGCACGTACGGCAACACTGTCGTCTTCCCATCCACGTCTTGACTCGCCGCAAGCATGACGAAATCGGCGCCTTGCAATTTTTTGTACAGCGCCTCCATAGTCGGCATTTCCTTACGGCAGGGAGGGCACCAGGTCGCCCAGATATTGAGCATGACGACTTTCCCTTTGAGCTGAGAGAGCCGCACGACTTGTCCGCTCATATCTGGAAGGATGAAATCAGGGGCGACGCGGGGCGAAGAAGTTGGCGCTCGCACGAGCATCAGCAGCAGACCGAACCCGACGACCATCACCGCGAGAATGAGCACTCTTCTCACCGCTGCTTCTCCCGCACCAAGGGCGTAGCTGCACTGACTGTGGCGTCTTGCGTTTCCCGTCTTCCCGTCAGCAACAATGCGCCAATAGCAACCAGGAAGATACTGATGAGCTGCGCCTCGGATAGGCCAAAGACCAGAGGCGGATTCACCCGCACAAATTCAAGGAAAAAGCGCGCCGTGCTGGCCAGCACCAGGTACCAGCCGAACTGAGTCCCAGGTTGTGGCGTTTTGCTGCGGCGCAGCCAGAGAAACGCGAAGACCAGTAAATAGGCGAGAGTTTCATAGAGTGGCGTCGGGTGAACGCGCACGCCGGGAGGATAGTCCCACCCGACGATTGCATTGGGATACGCTACTCCCCAGGGAAGATCAGTTGGAGGCCCCCAATCGCCATCGCCGGCTAGATGGCAGCCGATACGGCCAATCCCGTGCCCTAATGCGATGGCGGGCGCAACCGCGTCCATCATCTCGCTCCATGACAAACCGTAGCGCCAAATACACAGAGAGACGCCAACCACGCCGCCGATCAGGCCGCCATACCAGACAAACCCGGCGCCGGTGAACAACAAGGGCCAGGGATTATGCAAAAACGCTTGCCATTCTTCGAACAAAAAGAGCAAACGGGCGCCGATCAGGCCACCCACCGCCGCCCACAGCACGAACGTGGAGGCCAGAGTGGGGTCTTTACCGCGGCGTTGCAACTCCAGCCCGAGCGCCCAGCCGGCGGCGATAAACCCGAGCGCCATCATCACGCCATAGCTGTAAATCGTGATTGGTCCAAAGCGAAATAAGACAGGATACATAAAGAAATCATACTCCAGGGACAGGTCCGCTACTAGCAAGTCCTTGTCGTTACGCCACCGGTACGTTAACAACGAAAGAACGAACGGGACATTGACATGCGTGCAGTGATTCAACGAGTCAGTGAAGCCAGCGTCCAGGTGAATGGCGAGGACACTGGAAAGATCGGTCATGGGCTTGTGGTGCTGCTTGGCGTCGCGGCGGATGACACTGCCGCGAATGCCGATTATTTAATCGACAAAATTGTCGGCCTGCGGATTTTTCCCGACGAAGCCGGGAAATTTGACCGGTCTGTGCAGGATGTCCATGGTTCGATCCTCGTCGTGTCGCAGTTCACGCTCTATGGGGATTGCCGGAAGGGACGGCGACCTTCATTTTCAGGCGCCGCCGGTCCAGACAAAGCCTTGCCGCTCTACGAATATTTCGTCAACAAATTAAAAACCAAAAACATTGCGGTCGCCACCGGCCGTTTCCAGGCGAAGATGGCCGTACATCTCGTCAACGATGGGCCGGTGACATTGATTCTTGAAAGCCCTCCTCGCAATAATTGAAGCTATGGCAAAAGCAGGTTTTTGGGCGATCGATCCCACGCGCAAAATTAGTTTTGGCAAAGACGGCTGGTGGTACGCAAACGATGAGCGCATCGAAAACCGCCGCATTAATCTGCTCTTCAGTCAGCATCTACGGAAAACGCCCGAAGGCGCGTACGAAATCGCGATTGGCTGGGACAAGGTCGCCGTCGTCATCGAGGACGTCCCATACGTGGTTACACAAGTAACAGGCGATCCTCTTCATGGGTTTCTCTTACGGCTGAATGATGAAAGTGAAGAACCGCTTGATCCAACCACGTTGTCAGTCGGTCAGGATAACGTGCTCTACTGTCGCGTCAAAGGCGGGGAACATCGCGCGCGCTTCCTGCGCCCGGCCTATTATCAATTAGCGACCTACATCCAGGAAGCAGGGGAGGGCGGAGGCTTTTTTTTACCACTTGGCGACGCAGCGTATCCTATTCAAGTAAGTTTCCAGTAGTCAGTAGGCAGCGTCAAAAAAACAAGGGAACGCTATATGCCTGGCACACCAAGGTATGGGTTGCGCAGGGGCTCATTCTGCTCCTCTCCTGCGTCACCAGGAACTATAACTGACCACCGAGAGCTCTCCGATGCATATCGTCTTTGTTGAACCAGAAATTCCACCGAACACTGGCACGACGGCGCGCCTGTGCGCGGCCACGAACACCACCTTTCATCTCGTCGGTCCGCTAGGCTTCTCTTTAGAAGACCGCTATCTCAAACGCGCCGGGCTCGATTACTGGCCTTATGTTGATGTGCAGTATTATCCTGATTGGAATGATTTCCTGCAGCGACGGCCGTCGGGAAGATTGCTGGCATTCTCGGCGCGCGCCACTCGTTCGTACACGCACGTGCAGTATCGCGAAGATGATCTACTCATCTTCGGCGGCGAAACACGCGGCCTGCCGGAACATATTCGCGCGCTACTGGCCGATGCGCTCTATACCATCCCCATGGAAGGCAAACACGTCCGCAGCCTTAATCTGTCTAACGCTGCGGCGATCGTGCTGTACGAAGCGTTACGGCAGTTAGGAAGAGCGTGATTCCTTGGGAAAGAAAAACCGCCCGAAGAACTTCCGATTGCGGGCAACAAGCCAGTACCCAAGCTCTACACTCCAGATCAGCGGCGGGAGCGAGAACAGCCGAGCAAACCGTCGGTAGCCAATGACCGCAAGCACGCAGAGGCTGGCGCGCCCGGCAGAAAGAATGCGTCCGCATGGCGTGATAATATAAACAGCTCTCGCACAGCGAGCAGCCAACTCCTCAGTCATCGGCGGTCGCGGCGCTTCTTGATACGGAACCGCGCGAATCATATCTTTCCCATCCTGTCGCTTGACCCAAGCGACGACACGCCGTCAAAACCCTCACCCCCCATCCCACAAGAGCCAGTAGTGAGGAGTTGGTGGAAAGGTGCTCATTGCAGCTGCTCAATCAAAGCGCGCAGTCGTGTCGCCGCCAGACTGTACATCTGGTTGGCGAAAGAACGACACGAGAAGCGCCAGTTCGGGCTCCGCCTGGACGTTGTGCACGATATGCGCATCGACCGGCACGATGACTCCTGGCGAGAGCGCATAACTCCGTCCGGCGACATTGAGCGTGCCTTTTCCTAGCACTGCCTGGATAGTAATAGGAAACTTCGCCGAATGATCAGCCAGCAACGCCTGCGCGCGCAGGCGGATCAGCACGAGTTTGCGCCACGGGTCGGCGAAGAGTGTTTCAACCTCCCGCTCCTTGCCGGGGCCTATCTCGTTTGGCAGGACAATCGGGCCATTCATAGGGGCTCCTTCTTTCGCACCCGGCTCTTTTCTTATTATGAGAAAATCTTTGACTATGTTCTCAAGAATAAAAACTGGGTTCCACGGCGCACCTGAGAATGTGAGCAGGGTGCTTTCCGACTAAAACTTTATCTAGTATATCACCCCGCAGTACATACTACATCAGAAGGCGCTTTACCGATATGATCTCACATACTCCTGCGTCTCCCCTTGCGCTTCCTTCGCCGGAGCCCGCTTCATCGCCAACACCTGGTCCGGCGCAGCAGCCGCAGCGCAGACAACGCTTCTCGGTTCGGCTTGGCCACTTTTTGTTTTTTGCTCGGAACCTGCTCTTCCCGGCAGTATTCGTAGTGTTGCTTTTTACAACTAAACCAGGATTCGCGCTTAATAGTGAACAGATGGACGACTGGATGGACTTGCTGGGATTCTGCGTCGTCTTGCTTGGCCAGGGCTGCCGGGCGCTTGCTGTCGGACAGGCTGAGAACATCCGGCGAGGCGGACGGACACGAGAAGGAGAAGGACGGAGAAGACAGGTCTTTGCCCGGCGTTTGATCCGCCACGGTGTTTATGCTCACACTCGCAATCCCCTGTACCTTGGCAACTTGTTGATTATCCTCGGTCTTGGACTTATCGCCAACAATTCCTGGTGGTATCTTATTGTCTTCCCCGCCTTCTTCTTCGTCTATTGGAGCATCGTGCAGGCTGAGGAAGATCTTTTGTCGAGTCAATTTGGTCAAGAATATATTGGATACCGCCACACCGTAAACCGTTTTTTCCCGCGCCTGATAGGGTTGCGCCGCTCCTGCGCCCAATATCCGATCGATTGGCGGCGGGTCCTGCGCAAAGAATATGGCGTCGCCTGTTCCTGGCTTTCCATGGGTGTAGGGTTGCTGATCTGGGAACGGTGGGAGAGCTTTGGCTACGCTGAGCGGGCAGCCCAAATCGACGATCTTGCCCTGTGTCTGGCGGCGCTTCTTTTGGTCTATCTGACGATGTGGCGGCTTACGCTGGCGGGCAAGTTTCGTTCGTAAATGTCCGCCCTGAATTCTCATCTGGCGAGGCGGCGTTCTGTTCAGATCAAGCTATGATCTGTATCTGGCTCGCAGCGCTGGCGACGCCATAAATGCCGTGCGAGATACAGAACGATCCCTACGTTAATCACCAAAACGACACATCTCGTAAGCGTTGCCTGCTTGCTTATCTCGTACAATTCGATGGGCAGTAACCCGCCTGTTGTCATGATCGTCAAATACTCCGCCCACGCGCGCGCAAGCCACAGTCCGAGGCCTTCCACCATAAAGACTGTCGCGTACAAGACCGTCCCTGCCGAAAACAACGCTAACTGTCGTTCATTGACATTCAGCAATTTAGCCAAGAGCGCATGGACATAATGATTGTCTGGATCCACATGGAGGCGCAACGCCCAGTGGAGCACAGTCTGTGTCGGATTGTGATGAATGAAACGCCAACCGGCGGCGAGCACGAGCAAGAGTGTCGCCGCTTTGCAAAACTTGAAAAGAGCGATGAGCCGTAATGTGCCTGTCTCGGGTTCGTGGCTCATAAGGCGCGCATACTTCATTCACGTCTCACCGTCACCCGTGCGCCATCGGTAATTTGATTCGATGGATGACGGATCACTTCTTCACCTTCAGTCACTCCGCGGAGGATTTCCACTTCCAAAGCGTTACGGCTTCCTACCTCTACCTTGCGCGCCTGCGCGCGACCGTGCATGACGACAAACATGCTCCACCCTTGCGATTGTCGGAACAACGCGCTCACCGGGGCTTTCAAGATATTCTCTCGGTCGAGAATGACAATGTGTGCATTCACGCGATACCCGTCCCCCAGCGCTTCGGGCGCATCAATGAAGTCAGCGATAATATTCACCCGCTGTTCTTCCACGCCGAGCGCTGAGACTTTGGTGAACGCCGCCGGCTCCACCGTCCGCACGCGCGCTCGCAGCGGGTATGCGCCGCCCCAGTGGTCCAACCATACCGGCATCCCCTCGGCGATCTTCACGGCGTCTGCTGATAATACATCAACCACTACTTCAAGCCGGGTCGGATCACCAACAGTAAACAACGGGGCCCCAGCCGCCACCACGCGTTCGCTTTTCTCAGTCAGATGGAGGACCCGACCTGTCGCAGGCGATCGCACTGGAACGAGATGTTCCTCTTTTTCGTGCATATTCAGCGCCACTAATCCCGCCCGCGCAAGGTTGACTTCCGAGGCCGCGGACTGCGCCCGGAAACGCGCGGCTTGCAGCTCATTGGCTCTGGTCGTTTCTGCGACCCGAGCGCGTTCCACTGTTTGCTGCGTCGCGTACCCTTCTTTCACTAATTGTTCCGCTCGTGTTCGATCACGCCGCGCCTGCTCCAACTCAGCCTGCGCGCGTCGCACCTGTTCTTGCGCTTCGCGCTGTAATGCTTCCGCCGCCGCCACGCGCGCGAGCTGTTCTTGCCGCTCGCGCGCATTCAGCGGCGATGGGGCAATCACCGCCAGCACCTGATTCACTTCCACAGGGTCGCCCTCGCGCAACTCGATGCGCGTCAACCGTCCAGTGACTGGCGCCGACACCACAAAGCGATCCCGCACGCGCGTCTCGCCTTCCTCGTCGATTGTCACCTGTAACGCGCCCCGTTCCACTCGAGCGGTTTCCACAAGGATCGCCTCAGGCCACAATGCCGCTATGACTACAAAGCCCACAGCGAGCATGACCGCGCCGATAATGATCTTTCTCCGCACGGTCACGCTGTCCTCATTCGCGCGCTTTCAAGACGGCGAGTAAATCGAGATGACGGAGACGCCGCGCCACAAATAAGCCTGACGCCAGGGCGGCAAAAATGATCACTACACAGGAGAAGAGATACGTTCTGCTGCTCACGACAAGCGGGATGCGGTACAGTTCCATGGTCAGCGCGCGGCTCAGGGCGGCGCATATGCCAAACCCGAGCGTCCAACCCAGGGGAATCGCTACCGCAGTGACAATTGTCTGCTCCCCAAGCAATATGACGGTGATCTCCTGCGTGGTAAATCCCAACACGCGCAAGGAGGCTAGCTCATGACTCCGCTCGGAAAGAGTCACGCGCGCGCTGTTGTACACTACGCCGGCTGCAATAATGCAGGCAAAGACCAGATTGATCATGGTAGAGACCAGCAGACTCCGCGCCAAAATCTCTTCAAAACTCCTGAGCATCGCTTCACGAATCACCACGCTACTCACGGCCGGGGTCTGTTTCAACACCGCATACAACTGGTCCGTGTGCTGCGCATCCACCGCCAGATAGGCGCCGGAAATACTCTCACCCTCGCGCAAAAGGCGATGCAAGGCCTGAATGTCCATATACGCCGCGACGCCAATAAGTTCGTCTACTAACCCCGTCACCAGAACGGAGCGCACGGGCCGTTCGCCTTCCAATACTTCCACGGTCAACCAATCCCCCGGCGCGACGTGAAGCCCTTCCGCAAGTTGCGTCGTCAACACCATCCCTGCAGGCGTGAGCGCGACTGGTTGTAAGCGCGCATCAAGCAGGCGACGCAACTCGCCGCCAGGAGTGAGGCCAGTGAGTTCAAGCCGCCGGGAGCGATGATGGAAGCGCAAACGCACGGGCACGGAGCGAAACGGCTCGGTGAGCAGCACGCCAGGGAGTCGGGCGATCTCATAGCGCACGCGGGAAGACCGAGGCTCATGAAACCACACCGTAGCATCCTCGCATTGGACAGCGCGAAACTGCACGCGGATCAAGTAGCGCATCGCATCCAAAAAATATCCGCCCACCACAAGAATCGCCACCGCGAGGGCAAGACCAAGGGTAGACAACGCCGCTTTCCCTGGCCGCCGGGTCAGATTGCGGACAATCATACGCGCAGAGGCTGGCAAGAGCAGGTGCAGTCCTGAACGTTCCACCCAGCTTGCCCGGAAACGCGCCGGCGGTTCAGGTCGCATCGCTTCAGCGGGCGGCAAGCCCACAGCCTTCCGGACAGCAGCGGCCGCACCCAAGGCGGCAGCGCCCACGCTGATGAGCGCCGCTACGCCAATAAGCGCTGGGTCTACATGGTAGATCAGGTGTGGAAAACGATAGAACTCACGATATAAGGCAATCATCTTACTGCCGAGATAAACGCCGCCCACCGCTCCCAGCGCTACGCCGCCGATCACCATGAGCCACCCGAGCTTGAGATAGTGCAGCCCCACGGTCAGGCTGTGATAGCCAAACGCCTTAAGCAGCGCGATCTCCGTTCGCTGGAGACTCACCAGTCGTGACAGAACGAGATGCACCAGGAACGCGGCGACTGTTAAGAAAATAGCCGGCACATAGGTTGAACTGATGCGATTCTGGGCAATCTCATCAGACAGAAAACGATGCGAGAGCTGATCCTCCCGCCCATATGCGCCAAGACCGCCATACCGTGTGAGCAGCAAATCGAGACGAGTGAGCACTTCCGCCGTGGTCGCGCCAGGCGCCAATGACAAGACCACGTCATTGAACGCGCCATCCATATCAAAGGCGGGTCCCAGCACTTTTTCGTTCATCCACAATACGCCAAAACGCTTGTTGTCGGGGAAAATGCCGCTGCCGCCTATTTCGTAAATGTACTCTGGCGAGAGCGCGACGCCAACAAGGCGAAGTTGTTTCCAGCGGCCGTTCAAGATCGCGCCAATCCGGTCTCCAAGTTGCAGCGCATTCGCTGCGGCAAACGCCTCGCTCACCAACACCTCATCCGTCCGTCCCGCTTCGATATACCGCCCCTGGCGGAGGAAGACGTCGTTCAGCATCGGCGCTGTATGCTCAGGGATTGAAACAAGCCGTCCAGTGGCTGGCTCGTGCAGTCCAGGCACATCAAGAGTGACATCCATGACAATCCGTGTGCGAACGGCGGCAACGCCGGGAATCTGGCGGATCTGCTCAGTTATGGCGTCCGGCGCGCGCTTGAGATGCGCGAACACGTCGGCAAACCGGTAGGAGTCATAATACGCGGCTTGCGAGAGAACGAGAGACTGATACGCGCCGCGCATGGTGATGAATAAGGCGACGCCGCACGCTGTCACCAACGCAACGGCAATGGTCTGCCCACGTAAACGGCGCAGATCCCGCAGCAACATAAGGGTGAGAGCGCTTACCATGACAACTCCGCTGGCGCAGCTTTGACAGCGTTACGCTGCTCTTCAACAATTTCACCGCTGCGAAGACGAACTACCCGGTCCGCCATCGCGGCAATCGCGGCATTATGAGTAATCACCGCGACAATCGTTCCCAACTCACGATTCACCCGCTCCAGCGCTTCAAGCACGAGCTTGCCGGTGGCGAAATCCAAGGCCCCGGTCGGCTCGTCGCACAGCAACACATCGGGACGTTTAGCAATCGCGCGCGCAATGGCGACCCGCTGTTGCTCGCCTCCGGACAGTTGCGCGGGAAAATGAGCGAGACGGTCACCGAGCCCGACCAACCTCAACGCTTCGGCTGGCTCCAAAGGATACCGTGCAATCTCGGTTACCAGCGCCACATTCTCCAAAGCAGTCAAACTGGCAATGAGATTATAAAACTGAAAGACAAAGCCCACGTGCTCACGTCGGAAGCGAGTTAATTCCTCATCGGACGCGGCAGTCAAGTTATGATCGAGATAATACACCTCCCCGCTGGTCGGTACGTCTAATCCGCCGAGGATGTTCAACAGCGTGGATTTCCCGCTACCCGAGGGGCCGAGCAGCACGACAAATTCGCCCGCGTAGAGATCAAGATCTACGCCACGCAAAGCGTGCACTTCCACCTCGCCCATGCGGTAGACTTTAGAGACCTGATGGATATGAAAGACGGCTTCACGCGCTGGCATAAGGAAACTATTCTAGAACCGAAAGGAGCACAAAGACTATACCGCTCAAGCAATGCCCGTGGAGGAAGAAGAGACTCCGTTCGCAGCCTTGCAACGCGCAGCAACCGTGGTGGATAAATTTTTCCTCTCGTATAACGTACCCACATGCAGTGTTCCGCCATAGCTTCTTCTGGAAGGATTGGCGTCGTGCTCGCGTCGATGCTGATCATGAGGGTTGCGCCGCTCGCCGCGCAAGAAGTAACAGTCAGTGATCTTTCCCCGTTCTCGCTTGCAGAAGCCATTGAGCGGGCGCAGGCTGTTTCTCCACAACGACAGGCAGCGCAAGCGCGTACACGAGCGGCTGAGGGCGCGCTGCATCAAGCCAGCCGGTTGCCGAACCCGTCTATCGATCTACGGGAAGAAAATCTCGACCCCAGCGGCAACCGGCGCGCGCCAATCGATCAGACCGTGGATGTCTTTGCTTTGCTGAGCCAGCAAATTGAAATTGGCGGCAAACGGGCGGCGCGCACGGCGGCGGCGGCGGCGGAGGTGACGGCAGCGCGCGCAGGCGTTCGACAAACCGAACGTGACCTCACGCTTAACGTGATGCGATTGTATCTGGCCGCATTGCAGGCTCGTACCTTGACAGAGCTGCTGGCCACTCATCGTGATGAACTACAAGCGTTAGTCACCATCATGACGCGCCGAGTGCAGGAAGGGTACGCTCCGGAGGCCGACCTCATGAAGTTTCGGACGGAAGTCGCGCGCCTGGATACGCAAATTGCTCGCGCCCGGCTGGATCTGCATCAGTCGCTGACGGCGCTCACCGCCTTGTTGGAGTTGCCTCGTCCTTTAGAGAGTGCACGTTTAGTCATGCCGCCGCCGCTTGCACCGCCTGGCGGCGACCCGCTTGAGCTGGCCCGTCAAGCCGTCGAACACCGCTCAGAAGTAGTCGCGGCGCGCGCCCGTGTAGAACGAGCGCGTCATACGCTTGATCTGGAAAAGGCCCGCCGTCTGCCAGACCCTTTTTTCACAGCAGGCTATAAACGCACCAACGGACAAGATACTTTAGTAACAGGAGTTATGGTGCCGTTACCGGTCTTCGATCGCAACGCGGGCAATATTGAGCGAGCCACTGCCGAGGTCCAGGCCGCGGCGCTGGAACTAGACGCTTTGGTAAAACAGCAGACAGCGGCTACGACTGCGCTTATCCGCTCAGCACAAGAACTCGCGAGCCGTGCTCAGCTTGTTGACCAACAATTGCTGCAACCGGCGGAAGTAGTCCGCAATGCCGCTCGCGCGTCCTTTCGTGAAGGCGCGGCCAATATCTTACAACTGGTTGATGCCGAACGCGTCTACACTGAGACGCGCCGTGATGCGCTGGCGCTCAAGCTCGAAGCCTATGAGAAAGCCTTTGAAGCG
>DATLYA010000253.1:0-31984 GCA_035575235.1 Candidatus Methylomirabilota bacterium | reverse complement strand
TGCATTTTCTTCACAAAAAGTGCATAAGTGTTGTTGTTCGCCTGGACGCTCCTCTCGTCTCCTGCATAAGTGCAGTCCCGCGTTCCGGACGACCTGCGCTAGCCGCAGAAAATCAGTTGCTCGCAGTGTCAGTGAGGAGTGTCCGATTGACAGCGCAATGATGCCGCGCGGACACACGCGGGCGGTTATACCCTGCGAATTTGAAAACACCGTGGAATAATGCTGTTCCATGACAACCTCCTCCTTTTGGATCAGTTTCTGGCAAAAAAAAGCCCGGCAGGAATCATGCCTGCCGGGCTCTGGGTGCAAGACCGCTGGCCGCTACAAACGCTCGTAATGTCCGCCCAAAGAGCTGCTCACGCAGCTAGGGGCGTGTGGGGACGCTCTTTGTGTTGAGAATGAGTTTCAATTTCATTTTTCAATAAAATTAACTACTTAGCTTGACGTCAGGATATGTCCGCGCGTATCCTGTGTTGAATGCCGATACACGTGATGGCGAAAGGAGCTGCAGATGGACGCAAAAAAAGTAGTGACGGCGCTCAACAAAGCGATCGCTCTCGAACACACCGCGGTTCTACAATATAAGCAACACGCTTTATTAGTCAGTGGTTTGTGGCGGAAAGGGTTTGCTGATTTCTTCTCCTCGCACAGCAAGAGCTCGCTCGAGCATGCGGAGAAATTCGCCCAGAAAGTGGTGGCGCTCGGTGGGGTCCCTACTGTCGAGGTCGGCACGGTGCACCAATCGACTGAGCTCGAAGAGATGTTGCACCAAGATCTGACGTTGGAGAAAGACACCATGCAGGCATACCTTGACGCCCATGCCCTTACCGAAGGCGATGTGGCGTTGCGTACGATGCTTGAAGCCCACATCGAAGCCGAGCAGCGTGACATTGAAGAGCTAGAGATGTATCTCGGCATGGTCAAAACCAAAGGCGTTGAGCGGGAAGTCAACATCAGGCGAGTAAAGTAGCCGCCTTTTCTTCGCCGCGCTTAGTCCGTTTCTTTTCTGTCACGGGCAGCTCAGAGGACAGGCTGCCCGTTCGCTTTTTCTGGACTTGCGGGTGTTCACGGTGAGTTTCCTGGCGCTGCGGCGGAACCGGGAAGGGAATAACTTTTCCGTGTTCTAGCGCAGTTTGGTCGCACCATCTTTGCCGGTTTCCGCGTAACGCCCACAGCAACTCCCTGGTCTCATGCGAATCAAGACAGAGTGTTTGCTGGCTATACCACCCGACTCCTGCCCCCCAAGATAAGCGGCGGAGTTCGGTCTTGCGCGCGCCTCGGGAGTCAGTACACACTGCGACTTCAAGACGCGAGGTTGCAGTAGCGCTAGCGATGATGGCTATGATCTCTTCGTGTTGCATTGTTCTCTCCTTAGCTAGTCGTAGAGCTTCGTTACGCTCCTTTTGGTCCGGCTTTCCTTTGCTGGCTCTCGCCATTGGATAGTGACGCCACGCCAGGTTGTAACCGTTTGCCAGGGGATTAGCACCATGCGTTTGCAACGACGGCACTTGAGCTCCACGCCTTCGGCGCAGAGGCGCGCCAGTAAATTGCCGCAGCAACAACGACATTCGTGGGCTTCCGCCGGAGCCGGGCCAAGAGGGGTTTTCATGGCTGAAATTGAAAATCATTTTCAATTGGACTTGTCAACTACCACCCGGTACTTTATGCTTGCAGGGGGTGGGTGCGGCCGTGGGGGAGCGCGCAAGGGTCCGCCTTCCGCCGTTTCGTGAAGTGAACTCAGGACTGTGACTGCGCACCACCATGGGTGCGCAGAAACGCCAAGATGAAGTAAAAGAAATTTCAGAATTTCCCTCACAACTTGAGAGAGGACCGAAGATGAGCGGCCAACTGCCTACGACGCACAATCATCCGGTTGGGGAAATTAGCGCCAGCTTGCCGCGGCGGTTAACGCCCGCCGAAAATAAAGTCCGGGAAATTCGCTCAAAAGCGATTGAATCTCTCTTGCTCGAGAAGGGACTCGTCACGCCGGAACGCCTTGACGCCGTCATAAACACCTACGAGCGCGACATCGGCCCGCTCAATGGCGCCAAAGTGGTGGCCCGCGCCTGGGTTGATCCCGCCTACAAGGAGCGTCTGCTGAAGGACGGCGCGGCGGCCATCGCCGAGCTGGGTTTTGGCGGTCTCCAGGGCGAACGCTTGGTCGTGGTGGAGAACACGCCGCAGGTGCATAACGTCGTCGCCTGCGTGCTGTGTTCCTGTTACCCCTGGCCTGTCTTAGGGCTGCCGCCGTTTTGGTACAAAAGCCAAGCGTATCGTTCTCGTATTGGCGGCAAACCGCGTGAGGTGTTGCGGGAGTTCGGTCTTGAGCTGGCTGAATCCGCCGAAATCTTCGTGTGGAACAGCAGCGCGCAGACGCGCTACATGGTGTTGCCAGAGCGTCCTGCCGGGACGGAGCAGATGAGTGAAGAAGACCTCGCCGCGCTCGTGACTCGCGACGCTATGATTGGCGTTGCGCGAGTGCAGCCCAACCGCCCTAGCCCTCAGGCCAACCTCCTCTCGCAACGTCATATTGCCGACATGGAAGGTGAAACGGCGTTGCCTCGCCAAAGTGGGGAACTGGTGTTTCAAGATCCTTGGGAAGGAGAAGCTTTCGCCATGGCGGCGGCGCTCTGTGAGCAGGGGCTGTATCCTTGGAGCGATTTTCAAGCGCGCCTCATCGCCGCGATTGCCGCCGCGGAACGCCAAGGACTCCCGCCAGAATCGAGTCCGACCTACTATGAGAACTGGTTAACGGCGTTCGAAGCGCTTCTCATCGAGAAGGATATTGTGACAAAAGCAAAGATCGACGCGCGCGCGACCTGGTTAGCCAGAGCCGCCTCGTCCTCCTCCTCGCGCTCGTTCATGCATCTCCGATGGAATATGGCGGAGGAAGATGATGAGTAAAAGTCCCTTTCCCTGGACGCTTAGCCTTCTTCGTTCATATCGCTGGGAGGCTCCATAGTATCGATGAAATTCTCGAAGCGGGTGTACTCTTTGCGGAAGGTCAACCGCACCGTGCCGGTGGGGCCGTTCCGTTGTTTGCCAATGATGATTTCCGCGACACCTTCGTCTTGCGAGTCAGATTTGTAAACTTCGTCGCGGTAGATGAACATGATGACGTCGGCATCCTGCTCTATGGAACCGGATTCGCGAATATCCGACATAATCGGCCGTTTATCGGCGCGTAGTTCCACCTGACGGTTCAACTGCGAAAGGGCGATGACCGGGATATTGAGTTCTTTCGCCAGCGACTTGAGGCCGCGGGAAATTTCCGACAGCTCTTGCGTGCGGTTTTCCTGCGAGAACCCGCGCATGAGCTGGAGGTAATCGATGACGAGCAATCCGATATTCGCTTCACGCTTTAAGCGCCGCGCCTTGGCGCGCATCTCAAGAATGTTCTGCCCGGGCGTGTCGTCGATATAGATGGGCGCATCCGAGAGTCGTCCGGCCGCCATCGCGAGCCGAGGAAAGTCGCGTTCGCCAAGGTACCCGGTGCGCACTTTCGCATTGTCCACTCGCGCCTCCGCGCACAGCATGCGCATCACTAATTGTTCCTTGGACATCTCCAGCGAGAAGATCCCGACAGGAACGTTCGCATGCAGCGACGCGTACTGGGCGATATTCAGAACGAAGGCCGTCTTGCCCATGCTGGGTCTGGCGGCGACGATGATAAGATCCGCCGGCTGCAAGCCTGCCGTTTTCGAGTCGAGGTCAAGGAACCCGGTCGGCACACCCGTGACCAGCTCTTTCCGCTCATAGAGCTGCTCGACCATCTTGATCGTGTCCATGATCATCTCGCCCATTTTGGTAAAGGCCGGGCGAGCGCGTCGTTCGGACACGTTGTAGATCAATCGTTCGGCTTCATCGAGGAACTGGTCAATATCCTCCTGACCGCCGCCATAACAGCGACTTGCAATCTCGTTGCATACGCCAATCAAGCCGCGCAGGACCGCCTTTTCTCGTACGATCTTCGCGTAGTGAGCAATGTTCGCCGCGCTAGGGATTTTTTCCTGGAGCTCGGCAAGATAGGTTGCGCCGCCGACGTCTTGGAGTTCCCCTCTACTTCTGAGTGTGTCGGTAAGGGTAATCAGGTCGATGGGCTCGCCACGTTCACTCAGAGCGATCATCGCGCGGAAGATTTTGCGATGCGATTCCCGGTAAAAATCTTCCTCTCCCATGAGTTCGATCACACGATCGAGAGCATGGGAGTCTAAGAGAATGCCGCCCAGCACTGATTCTTCAGCGTCGAGGCTTTGTGGTGGAACTTTTTTTAGCGCGTCTTCAAGAATAGCCACAATGTTTTTCTAAGATAAAGAATGGACAGGAAAGGAACAAGGGCGGCAAGAGCCTTTGGGAGAAAAAAAGGCGAAAGATGGCGTTCCTGCTTTTCTGCCTCGAGAGATACACCCGTAGTCCGGGGCTACTTCTCCTGACGCCCTCCTTCTTCACGCTCCATGCGTTTATTCGTCCCTTGTCGCCCGGACGTAGGCAAAAAGCTTAGATAACTGTTCCAGCCCGTCGGCGATGCGCGGTCCGTACCAGCAGAGCGCCATGCCATCGATGCAGTAAAAATGGCCGCCCCGGCCGGCAGGGGTATGGGCGAGCGGTTTCAAATGAACGAAATGCTTCGGCGCAAATGGGTAGGGCTCGCTCGGGAGCAGCACGACTTGTGGAGAGAGGGCTTCAACCTCTGCGAGCGTCAGCGAAAAGTAGCGGTCGGGTTTCCCGCGGAAAATATTCTCCCCGCCACAGGTCCATAGCATATCGTCGCTATAGGTGTCCCGGTTGAACGTCATCCATGGTTTGCGCCAAATAGGACAGAATACCCGCAAGCGCGGTTGTCTGGCTGTCTCAGTGATAATACGGTCATACGCTGCGCGCATAGAGTGCGCCATAGGGCTGCTCCGCTCTTGGCAGCGCAGCAGATCACCGAGCTTCTCAATCATGGCGACGCCATCGGCTACTGTCCGCGGTGCGGTGACATAGACTGGCAACCCCTGCTCGACAAACCAGGCGAAATCCTCTTTGCGGTTTTCCTCCTCGTTGAGGATAAGAAGGTCTGGCGCAAGTCGGAGAATCGTTGCTCGATCAGGGTTCTTGGTGCCCCCAACTTTAGGGAGAAGGGCGACCCGCTCAGGCGGGTGCGTGCAGTATTTCGTCACACCAACGACGCGGTCGCCGGCGCCGATGGTGAAGAGCGTTTCTGTAATGCTCGGAACGAGACAGACAATGCGTTGCAGTTGGTCTGGCAGAGAAATCTGGCGTTGCAGATCATCAAGGACTTGCATGAGAAAAGAAGGGGAGGGACGCACAGCTGCGCCCCTATGATTTAGGATTTGATAAAATCCCGCACTAGCGGCGCAACTTTGCCGAGTTGCTCCAACTGCGGTACATGCGCCGCTTGCTCAATCATTTCCACGCGTGAGGCTGCGATGCGGCTAGCAAATTCCTGCGCGTAGATTGGCGGAACCAGCCTGTCGCCTGTTCCCCAGACGATAAGCGTGGGCGCTTGGATACGGTGAATGCGTTTCTTCAAACCCTTGTCTGGAATCGGCCAGATGAATTTTCCTGTACACGCGAGAGCCCACGTCAAGCGGATCTGGGCATCTTGCCGGGCTTGCTCTTCTTCTGGCAAGGTGAGCATCTGCTTGGCGATTGGGCCATTTGGATCGTAGAACGCTGCCCTTGCTACTTCTTCCATCGGGATAATCATCCAGTTCTTCACAGGCGCATCATCCCGCCAGAGCCCAATCGGACAGAGCAACACGAGCTTGCTTACGCGTTGGGGATAGGAAGCGGCGATCTCCGCCGCCACCATGCCGCCAAACGAGTGACCAATGACAGCTGGATTGTCCAATCCTAACTGCTCGAACAACTCATCGTAATACAGCACCAGATCCCAGAGATTATCGAGCGGCTTAATACCGTCAGGATCGCCCCACGTAGTGCCGGGATGCTCAGGCGCATACACGGTGAACTGCTTGGCGAGTTCGTCCAGAAAAGGATCCCACATCAGGCCGTAGGCGCCATGAAGAAACACTACCGGCGGACCACTGCCGGCAACCTGGATTTTCGGTTTGATTTTGTTTTCCCAAACGCTGATTGTGCGTTCTTGTACGGCTGCCATGCACTCTCTCCTTCACAGGGCGGCAAGTGATACCTGGCGTTTCCCCCGCAGGCGTTCCGGCCACCATTTGTTTTCCCACTTGTCATCCCACATGTCGCGCAGGTGTGGCATGACTTCACGGGTAAACAGGTCGATGTTCTTCAGCGTCAGATCATGCGGCATGGAGCCAATGTGCAAGAGCACCATGAGGTTGCCGACCCGGAGATCCTGGACAGCCTGGCGGAGCATGTCTCGGACTGTGGCTGGACTGCCAGCGAGGACGAGCTGCCTATCAACGAAGTCCTTGAATTTGTAATTAGGAATGGCCTCGAGCTGCTCGAACGTGCTCTTCAGCAAGCCTTTGCGCACGCTGTTTTCCAGACTGCGATAATCTTGATGGCCGGGCGGAAAGAAAAACTCTGCCGGAATATGGAGAGACTTGTTATAGAAATAGCGGATATGTGATTCGTAAAGTTTTTCCGCCTGTGCGTCGGTTTCGGCAACGGCGACCAACTGGAGGAACCCAGCACGGTACGGGTTCGGTTCAATCCCGCGCTGAGCGACGAACTGCCAGAATCCATCCATAACCCCTCGGCCAACGATAGGGCCGTAGTAGCTGAGGAAGCAGTAACAGTGATCATGCTGGGCTGCGAATTCCCAGGTGCTGAGGCTGCCTAATCCTGGCACCCACACGGGCGGATGCGGTTTCTGAATCGGATGCGGCCAGACATTGACCATCGGCAGTTGGAAGTATTTGCCGTTCCAGGCGAAGATCTCTGGCGCGGTCCAGGCTTTCAAAATCAAATCATGCGCTTCGTAGTAACGCTCGCGTTGTTCGATGGGCGTGATGCCGGCGCACAACGTGGCGTCCATCGCCGTACCGAGCGGCATGCCAGCTATGAGACGCCCGCCGCTGATGCAGTCCAGCATGCCATACTCTTCCGCCACCCGAGTCGGCGGGTTAGTGGTAGGCAACGTCGAGCCCATTTGCACGACCGCTACGTCCATGCCGTTCGTCGCGCGAGCAAGAACAGCCCCCATGAGGTTCGGGTTAGGCATGAATCCATACGCGTTCTGGTGGTGCTCGTTAACGCAAATGCCGTCCATGCCGACCTTTGCTGCATAAATGAGTTCGTCGAGGGTCCAGTTGTAATACTGGCCAACCTTTTCTGCATTAGCCAATTCATTCCATGGCGGATCCACCCAGACCGAGTGGTACCGCTGCTCAAAATCCGCAGGCAGATCGCGGTATGGCATGAGGTGAAACATGGATATTTTCATACCTAACCTCCTTCGCTTGGTGGTGGCCCCTGTAAGGATGTGGGCAGAATAGCGTAAGACACGGCTTTGGGGGAGAGCCCTGTCACCGCGATCGCAGAATGTTATCCAGCTGCTTGCGATCCTCGTGCGAAAGGTCTTCCGTGCGCGGCAAGGTCGTCCGCTCAAGCCGTTTTTTATCCTCAGGCGAAATATCTTCTTCTTTGATCTGGGCGGAAGCAGAACTATGCATTCCCTGTCCAGCTATCTGAGCCGAAGATCGAGCCGGTTCTGGAGAGGATTCAACCGTCGGCGGTGAAGAGGATGAAGTGAAAGGGGCTGTTGACGCCGGTTCAGACGAGCCTTTCGGCACCGGCGTCGGCGCTTGCAGAACTGGACGTTTTCCCCCCGAGAAGAAGCCAATACGATTCAACTCTCGCTCCATGATGATGAGCGCCGCGATAAACGCTAACAAGCCGCCGACGCCAAGCAGCAGGAGAACTTTCGGCGCCAGCCGCCACCGCGAGGATTTTTTGCCTGAAGTTTTCTTATTTTTTTTGGCAGCAGCCACAGCTTACCCCTCCCCTGTTTGTGGACGAAGCACAGCCTTTATCGCTTCCCAGCCGCTCCGTTGATGCCAACCGTCTACGCCGTTGTACCACTTGAGGCCCACAGATTGGAGCCGCCGGCTGCGCGCCGCCAGAGTAAACCAGAATGGCGCAGTACGACCGTAAAAGAGCCGCGCCGTGTAGCACAGACGCTGCAATTTTTTCCCGAGCCACGAACGCGTAAGCGTCTCTGTATAGTCGGTGAACTCAAAACGGCGAGTGTGTAGCGCCGTCATGATCGCGCGCGCGGCGAACGCACCGTACTCCAGCGCAAACGAAATCCCTTCTCCCATAAGCGGTTCAGCGCCGGCAGCATCGCCGACGAGCACGACATGCGGCGCGGCAAGAGGGCGTCTTGGAGCATAGCCGTGAATGGGAAAAGCGCGAAAGCGTCTAGGGTCCAAAGACGAGGCGCTTGGAGTCTGGACTTGTGACTTTTGACTCGCAATCTCTTGTGCTAACAGTCTTTGCAGATCCGCATTGGTCAACCTTGTGTCGCCAAGTGAATAAATGCCGACATTGATATGCGGCGCGCCGTGAATGAGACAAGGAAACTCCCACACATAGCCTTTGAGGCCTTGGGTAACTGGGAGAAAGTTAAAATCATAGCGGCGTTGGGAGAAGCCGGGCCATGTGGTTTCCTCCACTGGCACGTCGCACATGATGGCCTTGCCAACCGGAGCTTCCTCGTCACCGACTAATTGACGGCGCACGCGGCTGCCTGAACCGTCGGCGCCGACGACAGCGCGAGCGAAATACGTTTCTTTTGCCGTTACTACGCGAACGCCGCCTGTCTCTCGGATCAATTCGAGCACTTTCTCGCCCTCACGGATCTCCGCTCCACGCGCACGTGCGGTCTGTGCGAGCAAGAAATCGAACTCGTCCCTCCGCACGATGGAGCACATGCCTCCGTCTTCACAAAACACCTCTCGGCCCGGCGGCACGCGCACAAAAGCGCGATCTACGCGAACATGAGGAACGGAAAGAGGAATATCAAGTTCGTTCAGACAATCGAGCGTATGAGGGATCAGACCGCCGGCGCAAATCTTCTCACGTGGATGAACGGCTTTATCGAGCAGCAGAATTGCTCCAGCGAGAGCCGGGTCATTTTTTAGGAGGTGAAGCGCTGTGGAGGAACCCGCCGGACCAGAACCGATGATGACGATGTCACGAGCAATCACAATAAAAAAAGCTACCACAGGCAAGCAAACGGCAAAAGGGAGTGGTCGCAACGGCTTGACTTTCCTCACACTCTGTCATTGTATGAGTTGCATGTCGCGCCGCTTGAGTGTTGCTGCTGTCATATTGTCTCTCCTGCTCCCGTCTTTGGGGCAGGCTAGAGAGACAGCTCCACCCGGCGGTGATGAGGAAATCATCGAGCGCTTGACGAGAGTGGAAGAAGGACAAAAGGGGTTACAGCAAGGGCGAACTCGATTGGGAAAGATCGGAACCAGTTGGCAATAAAGATAGGAAGAATCGTGCTGCTTGCAATGTTCGCCATTGGCATGCTCATTGGAATGACGCTCGGCGTTCTCCTTGGCCTTCTCATCGCGCAATCGTGGCCGCCGCCGTCTGAGAGAAGTTGAACACGAGCTCGCCAAGGGGGTAAGCGTTTGTTCCTTCCCCGCTCACTACGTCCGTGGCTGTACATGCTCACGAATCCACTTGACAATCTCCTGCGTGCTGACCCCTGGGGTGAAAATTTCTTTAACGCCGGCTTGCTTCAGCACTGGAATGTCGTCTTGCGGGACGATGCCGCCGCCGAAGACCGCTACGTCGTCAGCGCCGCGCTCTTTTAAGGCTTTTATTACTGCCGGGAATAACGTCAGATGCGCGCCGGAAAGGATGCTGAGTCCCACGGCGTCTACGTCTTCCTGTACCGCCGCTTCCGCGATCATCTCGGGCGTCTGATGCAGGCCTGTATAAATCACCTCGAATCCGGCATCCCGCAGCGCTCGAGCGATAATCTTCGCTCCGCGGTCATGGCCATCTAACCCTGCTTTCGCCACCAGGATGCGTAAGACTTTCTCGTCTGCCACAGAAAACCCTCCAAAGAAGTTGTTAGTTGTCAGTCATTAGTTATTAGTCAAAACCGAAACTGAGGGCCATTAACTAACAATTAATAACTAACAACTAATAACTAAATCACAGCCACGCCGGATCACGGTACACGCCGAAGACGTCACGGTAAACGTCTGAAATTTCACCCAGGGTGCAGTATGCTTTCACAGCGTCAATCAACACCGGCATCAGATTTTGACCATTGCGGCACGCGGCGCGTACGCGCCCGAGCTGTTCCCTGACGAGGCCGGTGTCGCGCTCGCGTTTGATTCTGCGCACTCGCTCTATCTGTCCCTGCTCGACTTCGTGGTTGATCTTGAGAATATCGATCGGGCGTTCTTCCGGGATCACATATTTATTCACGCCGACAATGACTTTTTCTTGAGAGTCGAGCTGCTGTTGATAGCGGTACGCGGCGTCGGCAATTTCTTTTTGCGGGTAGCCGATCTCAATCGCGCGAATGATGCCGCCAAGTTCGTCGATGCGATGGATGTAGGCGAACGCCTCTTTTTCCATCTTGTCGGTCAGCGCTTCCACCGCCCAGCTGCCGCCGAGCGGGTCGATGATGTTCGTGACGCCGCTTTCTTCGGCAATAATCTGCTGAGTGCGCAACGCGACCATCACCGCTTGTTCAGTCGGTAACGCCAGGGTCTCATCCATCGAATTCGTATGCAACGATTGTGTACCGCCCAACACGCCGGCCAGCGCCTGAATCGCCACCCGTACAACATTGTTAAACGGTTGTTGAGCGGTCAGGCTTACGCCTGCCGTCTGGCAGTGGGTGCGCAGCAGCATCGAGCGTTCGTTTTTCGCGCCAAAGCGCTCTTTCATGATCTTGGCCCACATGCGCCGGGCCGCGCGCAGCTTGGCGATTTCTTCAAAGAAATCGTTATGCAGATCAAAGAAGAACGACAAACGAGGAGCAAACTCATCGACATCAAGCCCACGATCGACGGCGGCCTGGACATAGCCAATGCCGTCCGCCAGGGTGAAGGCAAGTTCTTGCACCGCCGTCGAACCGGCCTCGCGAATATGGTAGCCGGAAATCGATACCGCGTGCCAGCGCGGCGCCTCTTTGGCGCAAAATTCAATCATGTCAGTGACGATACGCACGGCGGGCTCCGGCGGGCAGATCCACTCTTTTTGCGCGATATACTCCTTAAGCATGTCGTTCTGAATCGTGCCGCCCACTTTGCTCAGGGGGATGCCGCGTTTCTGCGCGATGGCGAAGTACATGGCCAGAATGATGCTCGCGGTGCAGTTCACCGTCATTGAGGTAGTGACTTTGTCAAGCGGAATATCGGCGAAGAGGCGTTCCATATCGTCTAAAGTCGACACTGACACGCCCTCACGCCCCACTTCTCCCAACGACCGGGGGTGATCGGCGTCATAGCCCATGAGCACGGGCATGTCGAACGCAGTGGACAATCCGGTCTGTCCTTCGGCTAACAGGAATTTAAAGCGTTGATTGGTATCCTCAGGCGTGCCGAACCCGGCAAACTGGCGCATGGTCCACAGTTTGCTGCGATACATGCTCGGGTACACGCCGCGGGTGAAGGGGTACTCACCCGGCAGGCCGATTTCTTGCTCATAGTGCTTCCCGTTGAAATCGTCCGGGGTGTAGAGCGCATCGACTTCCATATCGGAGAGAGTTGAGAAGCGCTTCATCCGCTCTTCCTGCTTTGGGTACTTTGCCAGCCATTCCTGTTTGGTCATGCCTGTCTCCTCGGTTACTTAAAACGACGTAAAACGTAAAGCTTTCGACTGAAAATGCAATAGGGAAGCGGGTTGCCACCCGTTGCCGGGTTCTCGTCTACCGCTATTTCCCTTTAAACTGCGCCGGACGTTTTTCTAAAAATGCCTTCATGCCCTCGACCTTGTCTTCAGTGGCGAACGTGAGAGCAAAGGCTTCATTCTCAAACCGGCAGCCGTTGTCCAGATCCATGTCGACGCCGGCATTAATCGCCGCCTTGGCCTGTTGCATGGCGATGGGGGGCTTTGTGGCGAACTTCTGCGCCAACGCTTGCGCTTCATTCATAAGGTCGGCTAGCGGTACGACTTTGTTGACAAGCCCCATACGTAGTGCAGTTTCTGCATCAATCAGGTCGCCGCTGTAGATCAACTCACGCGCCCGCGGCAGTCCGACGCGGCGGGCCAGCCGCTGGGTGCCGCCAAAGCCGGGGATCACGCCCAAATTAATTTCTGGTTGGCCAAATTTGGCTGTATCGGCGGCGATGATGAGATCACACGCCAGCGCCAGCTCTGTCCCGCCGCCTAAGGCGAAGCCATTGACCGCAGCAATCACTGGAATCGGCAACAGCTCGAGTTTCCGCAGGACGCCAAGGCCAAGCTCAGAAAAAGCCTGACCTTCCATAGCGGTCATAGTTACCATGGCGGAGATGTCAGCGCCCGCCACGAACGCACGGTCGCCTTCACCCGTCACAATCAAGCACCGTAGCGAGGGGTCGCCGCGCACCTCATCAAGACACGCCGCGATTTCTCTGACCGTGGCGGGATTGAGCGCGTTGAGACTTTTGGGACGATTGACTTTGAGAACGCCAATGGCACCGTCTCTGTCAAAAATAATGTTCTCGTAAGCCATATTAATCGTACTCCGGACGATCTTCGAAATGATGAAAGGTTTCCAAAAAGCGAATAGTCCGCGTTTTCGAGCGCATGACAACCGAATTCGTCACCGCGCCGCCTTTGTGCAACCGTACGCCCCGGAGATAGTCCCCTGTGGTGACGCCGGTCGCCGCGAAGACGACGTTGCCTCTGGCCATTTCCTCCGCCGTATATTTCCTCTGAAAGTCGGTAATGCCCAGGCGGCGCAACTGGCCGGCCTCTTCTTGATTGCGCGGTCGGAAACGCCCCTGGATCTCACCACCGAGACAGCGTAGGGCGGCGGCGGCGATCACCCCTTGCGCCGCGCCGCCAGTGCCCAGTAAAAGATCGATGCCCGTATCTTCCCGGGCTGTGGTCAACGCGGCGGATAAATCGCCATCGCTGATCAATTTCACCCGTGCGCCGAGCTGGCGTAGCTTATTCACCAATTCCTCATGTCGGGGACGATCAAGCACGACCACCGTCAAGTGCTCGACTTTCATCGCCTTGAAGTCAGCCAAAGCGCGCAAGTTCTCTTCTAGCGGCTTATCGAGGTCGATCACGCCTTTCCCCACAGGGCCGACGGCGATTTTTTCCATATGCACATGGGGGGGGCAACGTAAAAATCCGCCATGTTCCGCTATGGCGATCACGGAGATGGCATTCGGCGCGCCAGAGGCGCACGCGACCGGGCCCTCGAGCGCGTCGAGCGCGACTTCAAATTCTGGACCGTCCTCCTTGCCAACGATCTCTCCTAAATAGAGCATGTCGGTGGCGTCTGGCTCTCCCTCCCCAATCACAATCTCTCCTTTGAATTCAATATTGTGAAAGAGCTTATGCATCGCTTCGGCAGCAGCGAAGTCCGCCGCCGCTTCATCGCCTTTTCCGAGCCATTGCGCCGCCGCCAGCGCCGCCGCTTCGGTAATGCGCACGACCTCAAGAGCAAGGTTCTTGTCCATGATCCTTCTCTTTCTTTTACGAGATCAAGGCTTCCCCCCGGATGAACTTCTCCATGATGGTCCAGGCTTCCGGAATGATGAGCCCAGTCGATTGGGCACTGTTTTCATTGTAACTGACTGGTCGATGGCGTGCGCTCTTGACATCGTCTGAAGAAAGAATGGCGAACGGCACGGGGTCCGGTGAGTGGGTTTTGAGCGCCACGGGTGTGGCGTGGTCCGGCATCAATAGCACCCGCCAGTGCGGAAATTCTTGCAAACCCGCGAGCATCGTGCCTACCACTTTCTCATCAAAGTTTTCGAGGGCTTTCACCTTCTCCGCCGCTGAGCCCATGTGGCCGGCTTCATCGGTTGCTTCGACATGGAGAAAGAGGAAATCTTTGTGACGAAGCGCAGCTACGCCATACTGGCCCTTTCCTAAGTAGTTGGTGTCGAGAAAACCTGTTGCTCCGGGGACGTTGATGACTTCAAGACCCGCCAGTACGCCAATGCCGCGTACGAGATCGACTGCTGAGATGACGGAGCCGTCAAGGCCGAATTGCTGTTTGATTGTAGGGAGGGCTGGCCGCCGTCCCTGGCCCCAGAGCCAAATCGAGGAGGCTGGTTTGTGCCCCTGCGCTTGCCGCTGTGTGTTCACTGGATGAGCGGCGAGAAGAGCGCGGGAGTGATCCATCAGTGCTCGCAAGCGCGCCGCGCCATCCCCCTCAGGTAAATATCCAGCAATCGCCTGCCCGGTAATATCGTGCGGCGGCGTGGTGCGCATCTTCTCTTTGCCGCCACGCCAGACCATAAGGTGACGGTAGCTGACGCCGGGATAAAAGGCGATATCATCGCCGCCAAGCTCAGCGTGAATGGTTTTGATCAGCTCTGCCGCTTCTTCACTAGTAATGTGATCAGCGGCGAAATCCACCATGATCTCTTGGCCGTCATCTCCAACACCAAGAGTGACAAGATTACAGCGGAAGGCGATATCCTCGGGACCGAGTTCGACGCCCATGCTGGCCGCTTCGATGGGTGAGCGACCGGTGTGATAGCGGCGTGGATCATAGCCTAACAAACTCATGGTGCCGACGTCACTGCCCGCAGGAAAGCCTTCAGGGATGGTGTGCGTTAACCCGAGAATGCCCTGAGAGGCGATACGATCCATATTGGGAGTGTGCGCATACGCCAGCGGGGTCTTATTGCCCAATTCCGCCACTGGCCAGTCAGCCATGCCGTCACCCTGCAAAATGACATATTTCATCAGTAGCACCTTAATATGCGGTTGAAACGGGGAATCGGAGAAAGAACCCGCGGCTTTTTCCTTCTCCGATTCCCCCCGTCTCCGTTTCTGATCGTAGAATGCTTCTCATTGCACTGCGTGATGTTGCTCTAATGAGCGGAATATAGCGTCCCGCGCTTTAGTGTAATCCGCTGGTAGTTCGACTGGCCGGTTGGCGTGACGGGACGTCATCCCGCGGATTTTGCCTTCGTGGTAGCGGCGCTTGAAATCCGTGAATTTGAGTCCGTGGGCGGTGGCAATCACGACGACCCGCTCATGGGACTTGATGCGCCCTTGTGCGAGCAGCTTGAACAAGACCGCCAACGCCACGCCGGTGTGCGGACAATTGAATAAGCCGGTGCGATCAGCCAGCGCCGCGGCATCGGCCAATTCCTCTTCCGCGGCTTGCTCAACAATGCTGTCAAAGTTTTTCAAGACCGTGATGGCGCGGTTGATGCTCACCGGGTCGCCGATTTGAATCGCCGAAGCCAAGGTCTTTTTCGCGCGAACTGGTTTGTATTGAGTAAAGTTGGTTTGAAAGCTTCGATAAAGGGGGTTCGCCCGTTGGGCTTGTGCGCAGACAAGCCGGGGGAGGTGATCGATCATGCCGAGTTCACGCATCAATAAAAAGCCTCGCCCGATGGCGGAAATGTTGCCAAGATTCCCCCCAGGCACGATCACCACATCCGGCACTTCCCAATCGAATTGCTGGACAACCTCGATCGAAATCGTCTTCTGGCCTTCCAGCCGCAAGCTGTTCATGGAGTTCGCCAGGTAGATGTTTTCCTTCGTGCACAGCTCGCGTACGATGCGCATGCACCCGTCGAAGTCAGTCTCCAATGAGAGCGTCAACGCGCCGTTCGCCAGGGGTTGAATCAGTTGTGCAGTCGAGACTTTATTGCGTGGCAGAATCACGATGGCCGGAATGCCGGCGGCGGCGCAATAGGCGGCCAGCGACGCAGAGGTGTCGCCAGTCGAGGCGCAGGCGACAGCGGGAATGCTTGTGCCCTCGGCGATCATTTGTTTGACCATTGACACCAGCACTGTCATGCCCAGGTCTTTGAACGAGCCGGTATGCGAGTTGCCGCATTGCTTGACCCAGAGCTCTTCAAGACCGATTTGTTTGCCGAGCCGTTCGGCCCAAAAGAGATTGGTGCCGCCTTCGTACATGGAGACGACATTGTGATTCTCCACGGCAGGACAAACCATTTCTTTTTTGCCCCACACGCCGCTGCCGTACGGATACGCCGTGCGGCAATAGCGGTCGTCGAACAACTGCTTCCAGGCTTGGGGCGAGCGCGTTTTCAGCGCCGTCAGATCATGCTGAACATCGAGCAGACTGCCGCACTTAGGGCAGTAGTAGATGATCTGATTGAGCGGCAATGCCCCGCTGCAACCTGCTGAGCAGGCAAACCAGGCGCGGAAGGCAGGTGTTGCCATGGGGGCCATTGAAGATTGAGAAACTGCCATGTCTGACATTGTTCGTTTGCAGTCGTTAGTGGTTAGTGCTTCGTTTTTGGTGATTTGCTACCCCAAATTCTCCTCAATGCGTATTGACACTGATTTTCCCTGAACAATGGGGAGTTGGTCAACCAGCTGCAGCGCCGCTTTTAAGTTGCATTCTTTGGCGGCATGAGTGCGCATGACCAATGGGACGGTTTCGTCGCCTTCACTGCGTCCGCGTTGGATGACCGAGGCAATACTGATGTCATGCTCGCCTAAGATCCCTGCAATGCGCGCCAGTACGCCCGGACGATCAACCGCCATAAACCGCAAGTAATACTCACCGATGAGGTCGTCAATTGGATGAAGGGCTGCAACGCGCAGGTCGCGCCACGGGAATCCGAGCGGCGGCACGCGCAAGCCCTGAGCGAAGCTGCGCTGACGCGCGATATCAATAATATCGGCGATCACCGCCGTAGCAGTCGGCAGACTGCCCGCGCCGCGGCCAAAATAGAGCGAGGAGCCGAGCGCTTCACCCTGAACGAAGATTGCGTTGTAAGCGCCGCCCACATCTGCGAGTAAACTCCTGCTCGGAATCATCGTCGGATGCACGCGCACATCCACCGCGCCGTTCTCGTCTTTCGCAATCGCCAGCAATTTGATGCCATAGCCGAACTCGCGGGCAAAGAGAATATCGATCTGGCTGATGTGACGAATGCCCTCCACATACACGGACTCGAACGGTATGCGCACGCCAAACGCGAGCATTGTCAATAAGGTCAATTTGTGAGCCGCATCAATGCCGTCGATGTCGAAGCTCGGATCGGCTTCAGCGAGTCCTTGCTCTTGGGCGCGACGCAACACTGCGCCGAACTCTTCTGCTTGCTCACTCATAGTGGTGAGGATGTAATTGCAGGTGCCGTTGACAATGCCAAAGAGCGCGCGGTTACGGTCGCCGGCCAACCCTTCCCGCAGGGTCCGGATAATAGGGATGCCGCCGGCGACACTTGCTTCGAAGCCCAGGCGCACACCGTGCTCTTCAGCGGCGGCGAAAATTTCGTCTCCATGCCGGGCTAACAGCGCTTTGTTCGCCGTGATGACATCTTTGCCGCGTTTGATCGCTTCCAAGAGCAAGGAGCGGGCCGGCTCGATGCCGCCGATCAGTTCGATAACCACCTCAACTTCAGGATCCTGCACTACACTCCAAGGATCAGCCGAGAGCCGGGCTGAGCCTAATGGCGGGTGCGGTTTGGTTGCGATACTCCGGCTGGCGACTCGAACGAGAGACAGCGGGCGACCGAGCTTACGAGTGATAGCGTCCCGGTTTTGCGTTAAGAGTTGGACAACTCCAGCGCCCACCGTGCCAAGACCAATTAATCCGAGTCTCCCAGGCTTACTACCTTCCGAGGTCATGCGCTCACCCTATGCCGGCCTTTTTCAGACGGGGAACCGCAAGTTCGCCAAACGCTTTGCGCATGCCCCGAATGGCTTGCCGGGTGCGATGTTCATTCTCAATCAACGCGAACCGTACGAAGCCTTCTCCATAGGGACCAAACCCAATCCCTGGCGAAACCGAAACCTTTGCTTCGGTTAACAAAAACTTGGCGAATTCCATGGAGCCCATTTCCCGAAACGGCTCGGGAATCGGCGACCAGACGAACATCGTGCCTTTAGGTTTAGGAATACTCCAGCCGATACGCTCCAGTCCGTCGATCAGCACGTCACGGCGTTTTTTGTAGCGTTGGCGCACGGCCTCTACATACTCCTGCGGGCCGTTGAGGGCGTGAATCGCGGCGATTTGCACAGGCTGAAAAATGCCGTAATCGAAATAGCTCTTTAACCGCGCCAGGGCGCCAAGCGCCTCGTGATTGCCGCACACAAATCCTACCCGCCAACCCGGCATATCGTATGATTTTGAAAGAGTAAAGAATTCCACGCCGATATCCTTCGCGCCAGGAACTTGCAAGAAACTCGGCGGTCGGTAATCGTCGAAGTAGAGATCCGCGTAAGCGAAATCGTGCACCACGAACAAATTGTTGTCTTTGGCGAAATCTACAATCCGGTGGAAAAAGTCAAGATCCACCACTGCCGTCGTCGGGTTATGCGGAAAACTCAACAGCAACATCTTCGGACGCGGCCAGCACTGCCGCACAGTCTCTTCTAGGGAAGCAAAGAAATCCTGATCCGGATGCAGCGGCACGACGCGCAGGTCCGCGTTAGCGATGACAATGGAATAATGGTGGATGGGATAACTCGGGCTTGGGCAGATCGCGACGTCCCCAGGGCCAAGCATCGCCAAGGCGAGGTGCGCCAGGCCTTCTTTCGAACCGATGGTGACCACCGCTTCAGTATCGGGGTCGAGTTCAACGCCAAAGCGCCGTTTGTACCAGTCGCAGATGGCGAGCCGCAGTTTAAAAATGCCGCGGGAAGTCGAATAGCGATGATTTGGGGGTTTCCCCGCCGCCTCAATAAGTTTTTCCACCACATGAGGAGGCGAGGCGTGGTCAGGATTGCCCATGCCGAAGTCGATAATGTCCGCGCCTGCGCGTCGCGCTTCCATTTTCATCTTATCGAGCGAGGCGAATAAATAAGGAGGGAGCCGCTTAATTCGTGGAAATTCCATATATGTCCAGTAAAACTCTATTGTGTAAGCTATCTTAGCACAGCATGACGCGGGGCTAGGCTGTTCGTAAGGGTATAGTCGATTTCCCGCCATGGGTCAAACGGAGGAGGTGGAGGACATGCTTAATTTCCTGGCCATGTTCGTCAGCTATGGAGGGACGGCGCACCCGCGCCTCTGAGGCCATGCTTCTGCGCTATCAGCTATCATGAGGTTGAAGATAACGCCTTGCGAGAGAGAAAGGACAAGAATAGGCTTAGAAAAAACAAGGGAGCCGATGTTTGACCCGTGGCGCCGAAATTTTCGTGAAGGAAAGCCTCATGGGTTACTTGCTCTTACTTGTGATCTTCTTTGCCATTGTCAGACCTGTCGTTTTGTAGGTCAGCAGGCAACCATACTGCTATGGCAATTCTGCCTTCGCTAGTTTTGATCTCACTTTTTGTCCTCCTCGGGGCGTGCAGTACAAACCCGCTTACCCAACGCCGTCAGATTCTCTTGACCAGTGAGGACCAGGAACGCGCTCTAGGAGAGATGCAATACCGAGAACTGCTTCGTACGGTCGTACTCAACCAGGATAGAGAAGCCAATCGCCTGGTCAGGAAGATTGGTTCACGCATCGCTCAGGCTGTGAATAGATCAGACTACGCCTGGGAATTTGTCGTCGTCAGCGACCCTACTGCGGCTTTTATTCGTGTGTTTCCCGGCGGCAAAGTTGTGGTATCTACGGGCGTCTTTCCGATCGTAGAGGACGAGACCGGACTGGCGCTTCTTTTGAGTCACGACGCCGCTCATGCTCTCGCTCGTCACCAGGGAGAAAAAGCCGGCCGAGACGTGCTGATGGAGTTAGGATCGATGGGCGTAACATTTGGTCCTGACCTTGTCCGTCAAGCGTACAACACCGGATCGGCGATGGGTCTTATCTTACCGTTTGGCCAGGTACAAGAGGCTGAAGCCGATAGGATAGGTCTCTTGTTGGCGGCAAAGGCGGGGTACGACCCAAGGGCAGCGCTGGCCGTGTGGGACCGTATGGCGCGTGAGGGAGAAAAACGCGGCCAGCCGCTTCAGTTTCTCTTGACTCATCCGGGGTATGGCGTGCGTCGCCAAATTGTGTCGCAATCTCTCCCAGAAGCGTTGCAGTACTATGCCCAGGCAAGGCAGATAAAAAGTCCAGAACACCTCCCTCCTTTAGCAAGCTTAGAACCTGCGGACGATACAGAGAGATCCTTGACACAAGCGATGGGCGCCCTTGATCAACTGGCTGCAGTGTCACCCGCTGGCCATGAAGCGGTTGTCAAAGCTGTGGCAGAAGAACTGCAGTTACCCCCACAAGCGGTAGAGGAACCTGCTCGCTCGTTCACGTTGAGACCGGGAGAACTCGCTTTTGTTTTCACTTTAGCCGAAGCGAGCGGGAAGGGGGTCGAGAACCTCGTCGCGACAGTCGAACAGACGCGATCTTGGCCGGCTGTGGCGACAAGCACAGGCGTTCTTCTCTCTTCCCTGCTCCCGCGCATGCAAGCAATTGCAGCGTCAGCCCAGCAGTTGGCTCACGGCAGCGACGCGGAAGTAGAACCTGACGAAAACGGTGGATAGCCTCAGCGTGGTCATACTCATGGGGCGGGCTCATTTCTCCATTAACGACACGACTGAGCACAGGAGGGGAGAGGCGACTGCCGCCGCTCCCCCTTATGGCGCGCTGTCGTAATACACGTTTTTCTCGCCCTCGAGACGTTTTCTTCTTTCGTTCAGCCTTCGACAGTGCTACAAAGAACACGGGGAAATTGGACGCGAGGCGTGAGTCCCTTCTCCAGTCCTCGATATGGCGTTTTGGGCCCCAGAGCGACTCTGGAGATCTGGACTTCGCCTCAACACTCATGACTCAGTACGCGGTACTGAAGACAGCGGCTCACCTGAGCCAAAGGAGGGTTCTCATGGCGGACTATGATCTGTTGATCAAAAACGGCACGATCGTCGATGGACTGCGCATGCCGGCGTTCAAAGGCGACATTGGCATCCGTAACGGGAAGATCGCGGCCATGGGCAATGTCCAGGGCACGGCGACGCGTGTGATCGACGCCACGGGGTTAATTGTCGCGCCCGGGTTTATGGACATTCATACTCACTATGACGCCGCGCTCAGCGGCTGGGACCCCTATGCTACGCTGTCCGGCTGGCATGGCGTGACAACCGTGGCCATCGGCAATTGCGGCTTTGGTTTTGCGCCTGTGCGGCCTGAAGATCGCGAGCGGGCGATGCTGCGTATGGAGCGGACAGAGACTATTCCGCTGTCCATCATGCAAGCGTCCATGCGTTGGGATTGGGTCACGTTCCCGCAATTTCTTGACAGTCTTGAGCGGCATGGGCTGGGGGTGAATGCGGCCTCGCTGGTGCCCTATTCCCCGTTGCGCGCCTGGGTCATGGGCAATGAAGCGGCGCGAGATCCCAACTACAAACCCACCGCAGAGCAGATTGCGCAAATGAAGCAGATCTTACGAGAGGCGCTGGATGCCGGTGGTTTTGGGTTTTCAGGCACCTTCAGTATGGCGAACCGGGATTATGACGGCGGCTACCTCCCGACGCAGGTCGCGTCGCGAGAAGAATTCCTGGAGATGGCGACCGTACTGCGCGCCTACAACCGCGGCTCGATTGAGTGGACGATGGGTCGGGCGTTGCAAGGGTTGAAACTTGATTTCTTGCTGGAGTTGGCCAAGACCAGTGGGCGACCGGTGAACTGGAACGCGATTGCCTATGATCCGACCAATCCCACCCAGTGGCGTCGGCAGCTGGACTGGAACGAGAAGGCGTACCGTGAGGCCGTGGTGCTGCCGGTTGATATCTGCCTGCCGATTGAGTTTGAGTTGACGTTCGAAACCGTGGGACTGTTCGATCAATTACCGGCCTGGAATGAAGCCACCGTTGGCGCGCTGGAGGAACGGAAAGCGAAACTGGCCGATCCTGCACGACGCCCGGGGCTGCGCGCAGATATGGAACGGGCGCGGCTCACAGGACGGCGGCAGGACGACGGCGAGGCCGGTCAAGTCTCGATGTTCCGCTGGCACGAGACGTTTATCGATAAAGTCTGCCTGGAAAAGAACAAAGCGTTGCAAGGCAAGACCGTAGCCGAACTTGCCCAGGAACAAGGCAAACACCCGGTGGACGCCATGCTCGATCTGGCGGTTGAGGAAGATTTGAAGACCGAGTTCTCTATGCCGAGTTTCGCCAACTCTGACGAAGAGGCGCTCGCAACGATCATCAAACATCCGCTCTGTCTGATCGGCGCCTCGGACGGCGGCGCCCATACCAAGTTCCTCACCACCGGGCGCTATCCGACTCACTTCCTCGCCCATTGGGTGCGGGACAAGCAAGTGATGTCATTAGAAGAGGCTCACTGGCGACTCTCGACAATGCTCGGCTGGGCAATCGGCATTCGCGACCGCGGCTGGCTGCGCGAAGGCATGCCAGCGGACATTGTCATCTACGATCTGCAGAAACTGCGGGTGCTGCCAATGGAGACGGTCTACGATCTCCCGAACAGCGACTGGCGCCGCGTGCAGAAAGCTGATGGCTATCACTTCACCATTGTCAACGGCGTCATCACCTTTGAGGGGCACCGATGCACTGGAACGCTGCCGGGGAAAGTGCTGCGCAGCTATGAAATGGGGGCGTAACGCCTTTCGGAAGGAGTAAGGAGGGGGGCGCAATTGTGCGCCCCTTTGGACTGGCTTTCATCTGACCTCTCTAAGCCAGATTTCATGAGATTGGCCCACGAGCCCGATCACCCTGAGCCCTTCGGCTACACTCAGGATAAACTCGGCGAAGGGTCTTGCGGTTAGATGCTTCGTTGCGCTCAGCATGACAGTCCTGGAAGGCCACAGCGTCACGTGTACGGATGTCCCGCAGTTTGATGTAGTGGCGCAGCCATTCTGGCTGCGTGCAGGAGTGCTGAAACCTTCATCAGAGCCGTTCAGGAGGACCATGTATGCATGATCTATTGATCAAAAATGGCGTGGTGGTCGATGGCACGGGAGCGCCGCGCCGCCACGCCGATGTGGCGATTGCGGGAGGAAAAATTGTTCAAATTGGCAAGGTGACGGGGAGCGCCGCGCAGGTCATCGATGCAACGGATTTGATTGTGGCGCCCGGGTTCGTTGATCCCCATACCCATTATGACGCGCAGATTTGCTGGGACCGACCGCTGACCTCAGCCTCCTGGCATGGTGTGACGACTGTAGTGATGGGCAACTGCGGGGTAGGCATCGCGCCGTGCAAACCCGAAGTGCGGGATATCGCCGCCTGGGATCTTGTCAATGTGGAAGGGATTCCCTTCGAAGCCTTAGCGCAAGGCATCACCTGGGATTGGGTCAGCTTCCCGGAGTACATGGACGCTGCGCAACGGCGGGGGCTGGGCATCAACGTGGCGTTTCTGGCGCCACTCACGCCGTTTCGTCACTTCGTGATGGGCGAAGCGTCGATGGACCGCGCCGCCACGACGGCGGAGATTACCCAGATTCAGACGTTGCTGCGTGAGGCCATGACGGCCGGCGCATTTGGCTGGACCACGACTACGATTTTGCAGCACGTCGGGTATAAGGGGCGGCCCTTGGCGTGTCGGCAAGCGAGCCGGGAGGAACTCACAGCCTACGCCCACGTGCTTAGAGACTTAGGGAAAGGCGTGATCGAAACCACGCTGACCAAATCCGCCGGAATACTGGCCGAGGACGAATACGAGCTGCTTGATCTGTTGCTGACCGAGAGCGAACGACCCGTGACCTGGCTGGCGGTGGTGGACTGTGAGCACCGGCCTGAAGGGGCGCAGGAGTCGCTACGCAAGGCGGAGCCGTTGATCAAACGCGGCGGCATTCCCCAGGTGAACTGTTTACCGATGAGCAATGAGTTTAACCTTCACAATCCCTTTCTCTTCGGCAGTCATCCCTCATGGAAACCGGCGTTTAACCAGCCTGTGGAGGAACAGATGCGCGTCTATCGCGATCCGGCGTTCCGGCAGGCGTTCCGTAAGGAATTAGAAAACCCTCGCATCTTTTCTGGCAACTGGAATCTGGTGGAGGTGCGCGATGTGCACAATCCCGCCCTCAAGTCGCTGGAAGGCAAGACGGTGATGGAGATCGCCCACGAACGCGGCGCGGACCCGCTGGACACCTTCTTTGACGTCGCCCTGGAAGATCAGCTTCACACCGAGTACGTCATTGCCCTGTTCAATGTGCATGAAGAGCGCGTGGCGAAATTGATCACCGACCCGCGGGGGATGATCGGCCTCTCGGACGGCGGCGCGCACGTCGATATGCACGACAACGCCGGCTATTGCACTTATCTGCTTGGGACATGGGTGCGGGACAAGCAGATCATGAGTCTGGAACGGGCGATTCAGCGTGTCACCGCAGAACCGGCGGCGTTCTTTGGCATCCAAGACCGGGGCGTGCTGGCGGTAGGCAAGGCGGCGGATATTGTCATCTTTGACTACAATACTATTGGGCCAAAGGTCAACCCGATTCGTCATCAGGAATGGCGGCGCGATCTCCCTGCGGGCGGCCGCCGTCTCGTGTGGCCCGCCGATCGCGGGGTGCAGTACACCATTGTCAACGGAACAGTCTTGTACGCACAGCAACACTACACCGGCGCCCTGCCAGGGCAAGTGCTACGATCGTAACCATGTCGTCGCCTCTCCCGAATGTGCTTCGCCCTTTAGGGGCACGGCGCGCCGTGCCCCTCCACCGAGCAGAGTCTTTTCTGCCAGAGTTCGGTTGCCGATTTTGCTCGTTAAATCTCATTAGGAGGGGAAGCTTCAGAAGTATGGAGACACGGGCCGCTGGCCCGTACTGCGCCCAAACCGTATCAGCAAAAGAGAGGGGGAATTATCCGCGTCCGTGTCGTAGGAGTTTCCTCGGGGTGGCTCCCGGGCATTTGCCGTCCACGAAGGTCAGCTCGCCGTTGACGATGATAGCATGATAGCCCTTGGCGCGTTGGATGCGGCGCCATTCACCGCCCGGGAAAGCATAGGCAATCTCGCCAATCCAGTCAGGCTCGATGTCGAGCGCATTGAGATCGTACACCACTACGTCAGCCGCGGCGCCTACGCGCAGCACGCCGCGGTCGCGGAAGCCGGCGGCCTGGGCAGGCAGGGCGGATAAGCGATAGTGCGCTTCTTCCAAGGTGATCTTCTGCTCGTCGCGCACCAGCCAGCGGAGAAAGTCGGTCGTGAAGGCGCCGCTCCTTACGGAAGTCCTAACTGTAGACCAAGAGAGACAACAGGCCAGCACTCAGATAATAGTCACTGTGAATGCACCATCCCCATGCGTCCTGCGGCGATGCCGCCATCGACCGTGACTGCCGCGCCCGTCATAAACGAGGCGTCCGGCGTGCACAGAAACAGGCTCACTCGTGCGATCTCTTCTGGCTCGGCAATCCGTCCCAGCGCGTGCTGCCTGCCGATCCGCTCAAGCTGCGCGGGATCATTGACATTAATGACCTCACCGAGCATCGGCGTGCGCACCCCGCCCGGGCAAATACAATTGATGCGAATATTCTCCCGGCCGTGATCTAACGCCAGAGACTTGGTGAGATGAATCGCGCCGGCTTTGGCGGCGCAGTAGACGAAATGCTCCGGCATGCCGATGAGCCCCGCCACCGAGGCGATGTTCACGATGCTGCCGCCCCCGGTTTTCCGCATGGCTGGAATCGCCGCTTTGCAGCACAGGAAGATGCTTTTCAAATTGGTGTTGATAATGCGATCCCAGTCCTCTTCGCTAGTGTCATCGATCCCTTTGAATAGCGTCGCACCGGCATTGTTGATGAGGATATCCAGCCGGCCATACTGAGCGAGTGCGGTGTCGACCATCGCCTGGACCTCGCTGCGTTTGGTTACATCTGTCTTCACCGCCACCGCCTGCCCGCCCTCGTTGCGGGTAATCAGATGCGCGGTTTCCGCCGCTCCTGGCTCGTTAAGGTCTGCGACCACCACCTTCGCCCCTTCTTGGGCGAAGAGCAGCGCAGTCGCCCGACCCTGGCCGGAGCCGCCGCCGGTGACGATCGCTACTTGGCCGTTCAGTTTCATGTGTTGATCCTCCTGTTCACAAGTAGCGAATACTACTCAAGTTCGATGCCGTACAGGCGCGCGGCGTTGTCCCGCACGATCTTCCGCCTCACGTCGTCACTGACGCCGCGGAAGTTACGCGCGACCGCTTCGCGCGACCGCGGCCAGGTCGCCATGAGATGCGGATAGTCGCTGGACCACATATAGTTGTCGACGCCGAAGAGATCGCAGTTGCGCACCCCGACTTCGTCATCAATGAAGGTGGCGTACACCTGACGACGAAAATACTCGCTCGGCAACATCTGCAACGGCGTTCGGCTCGAGGCGCTTAGCTTAAGACCTCCAAGTTTGTGAAACGTCAGATCGGCGCGGGCCAGGAAATGAGGAATCCACCCGATATCGTTTTCCGCCGACACCAGCTTCAACTGTGGGAATCGTTCTAACACGCCGCCAAATAACAAGGTAGCGAAGGTGCGTTGCACTTCATGCGGAATGGTCATCGCGCGGAGGAACAGATCCGTATCATAGCGGCTCTCGCGTCCGTGCCCGGTGCCCAGATGCAAGCTCAGGGGCATACCGAGCTCCTGCGCCTCCGCCCAAAAGGGATCGTACATGCGGTCGGCGTAGCTCTGCCCTTCAGGGGGAGAACACATAATCAACGCGCCCCGCAAGCCCAACTTGGCGCAACGCTGCAACTCTTTGACGCCCATCTCCACATCGAGCAGGGGAATCAGGGCCAATCCTAAGAGACGGCGACGGTCATAACTGCACAGCTCAGCGAGCCAGTCATTGTACACGCGAAACAGTTCGCGTTGAAACGGCTCATCAAGCAGTCCGAACAGCCGAAAGCCTAGGGTGGTGTAAATCACCTCAGCTTCTACTCCGTCGAGAGCCATGTCTTTGAGTCGTGGAGCGGCCTCCCATCCGCCAGGCAAGGCGTCATCGTAGTTGGTCGCTTTTTGAAATTCGCTGTATTCGCTAGGGTCTTTTCCGGCAGCGAACGCCAGCGACGCCGGGCGCGGTTCAAGTCCCTCGCAGATGAACCACTCGCCCCTGAGCCCGTTGGGATCGCGGACGACGCGCGGCGCGCGGTCGCGGAAGCGTGCGTCCACGCGCTCAACCCAGAGGTTGCGCGGTTCAATCACGTGCGAATCCGCTGAAATCATGCCTTGTGCGCTCATGTAAAATCCTCCTTTTTTGTGGTTAGCGTTCTCCCCTTATCTGTTCATTAGGAGGAATCCCCTCATCCTGTCAAGAAACAGTTGAGGAGGACGACAGAAGCAAAACTCTTTCGTCGCGAATCGCCCTTGTGCTAGAGTCGCGTTGAGACCACGATAAAGGAGGGCGATATGCTCGATCTCGTGATCACAAACGGCTGGATCGTTGACGGCGCGGGCACGCCGGGGTTTGCCGGTGAGGTGGCGATTCATCAGGGGAAAATCGCCGCCGTCAGTCCCCGTATCACTGAAAGTGCGCGACGCGTGATCAATGCTGCTGGCCAGGTCGTTGCGCCTGGCTTCATCGATGTCCACACCCATTACGATGCGCAGGTGTTGTGGGACCCGCTGTGCAACGCCGATTTTCCCAGTTACCTGTTGGCCCACTGGGTGCGGGAGAAAGGCGTCCTCACGCTGGAAGAAGCGGTCACGCGCCTGACCTCGCGTCCTGCGGACGTACTGGGGCTCAGCGACCGGGGCCGTCTCCAGGTTGGCTGCGCCGCCGACGTGGTCCTCTTCGACCCACGACGCATCCGCGGCGGTCAACTCCACACGGCGCATGATCTCCCGGCGCAGCAACCTCGGCTCATTCAGCACGCCGAAGGCGTTCATATGGTCATTGTCAACGGCGAGGTGATCCTTGAAGAAGGCCGACATACCGGAGCCATGCCCGGCCAAGTGGTGCGCAGCGCTTGAGAACAGACCCCATGCGGTGATAGTGGCGTCGAAGGGAAGAACGATAGACGGAAACACCATGGATAAAAACAAAGGAGGGAGCATATGGGCGCTCATCAGCAGTTCGTGGTTGATCCGCAGGCCGTGTCGTGGAAGTCGTTGGCGTTGGAGGGGGGAGGCTCCGTGCAACTGCAAATGTATTTGCGGGGCGACGACGGGGGACCGGAAGCGGTCCGCGCGCAGATCTCTGATGGTTACGAAGTAGAGCCGCACTTTCATCTGGCCGCGCAGTTTCAACTGTTGCTGGAAGGAACAATGACGTTTCCGACCTTCCGGCTTGACGCACCGGCCGTGCACTACACGGAACACAACGTGCCGTACGGTCCGTTCACCGTGAGCCAGGGACATGACATGCTCGTCCTGCACACTCAGCCGGGCGGCGTGGTGATGATGCGAGACCAAGCGCGACGGCGCGAGGCGAACACCCGCGGACGGGAACTCACTGCTTGTGCTTCTGAAGTGGAATGGGAGCCCGTGCCCGGACGCGAGGGAGCGCGGCGTAAGGTGTTGATCCCGGCAAGCGCGGGACCGTCCGTCGAGATCCTGGCATGTCCACCGCATATGGAACTTGCTGCTCCCACGACCGCCTTTGGCCGGTACGAGGTCATTTATGCCGGCTCCGCGCTGGTCGAGGGAAAAGAACTTGGACCAAAGAGCCTCCGTTTCATCGCCGCTGGTGAAGACGCGCCGCCGCTCAGGTGCGGTGCAGCAGGGGCGACGGTGATCGTACTGACCTACGATGCCGACGCCGCCCGGAGTTACGGCGGAAGCACAGAGGAAGTCATCGCGCGAATGGAACGCGACTGACCCGATAAGGAGAGAGCATATGTCGTACGATGTATTGATTAAAAACGGAACCGTAGTCGATGGGACTGGCGCTCCGCGTTACCGTGCGGACGTGGCCGTGACCGCCGGCCGCGTTGCCGCCATCGGCAAGATCACGGAGGGCGCGAAACAGATCATCGATGCGTCGGATTTGATTGTCGCGCCGGGATTTATCGATCCTCACACCCATTACGACGCGCAGATTTGTTGGGACCCGCTGATCACCAGTTCGAGCTGGCATGGGGTGACGAGCGTGATCATGGGGAACTGTGGCGTCGGCCTGGCGCCGTGTCAACCTGACGCGCGCGAGATCGCCGCCTGGGATTTGGTAAATGTTGAAGCGATTCCCTTCGAGGTTTTGAGTCGCGGCATCAATTGGGAGTGGGTCACATTTCCCGAGTATATGCAGGCGGCGCAACAGCGCGGCGCTGGCATCAACTTGGGATTCATGGCCCCGCTGACGCCGTTCCGCCATTACGTGATGGGTGAAGAATCGATGGAGCGTGCGGCCACCACGGCGGAGATTGCACGGATCAAAGCCTTGTTGAAGGAAGCGGTCGCCGCAGGGGCCTTCGGCTTCACCACGACGGCCATCCCGCAACATATCGGGTATCAAGGACGCCCCCTGGCGTGTCGCCAGGCCAGCCGCGCGGAACTGAAAGCCTACGCCAACGCGCTCAAAGAGCTCGACGTCGGCGTGATCGAGTTGGCGCTGACGGCGTCGGCGGGTGAACTCTCGGATGAGGAGTACGATCTACTAGATTTTCTCTTGACGGAGAGCGCGCGTCCGGTGACATGGCTGGGTGTGATTAGCCGTGATGACAAACCCGAGGCCGGACCGGAAGTGCTGCGCAAAGCCGAGCCGTTGATCGCACGTGGCGGCATTCCGCAAGTGACGTGCCGTCCCTTTGTCATTCAGATCGATCTGCGCAACCCGTTTATTTTTGCCAACCATCCCTCATGGAATCCGGTGTTTAACCGTTCTCCAGAGGAGCAGGCACAGGTGTACCGCGATCCTGAGTTCCGTCGCGCGTTTCGCCGGGAACTTGAGAAACCGCGGGTTTTCTCGGGTCGCTGGGAACGTCTGGAAGTGAAGGAAGTGAGTAACCTGGCGATGAAGCCGCTCGAAGGCAAGACAGTGGCCGAGATTGCCACTGCGCGCGGAAAAGACGGGCTCGATACGTTTCTTGATCTCGCTCTCGAAGACGACCTCAAAATCCAATACACCATTGTGTTATTCAACGCCAATGAAGACTTGATCCCGGCGCTCATCACTGATCCTCGCACCCTGATTGGCCTCTCCGATGGCGGCGCGCACGTAGATATGCTCTGTGATGCGGGCTACTGCACCTATCTGCTGGGAACCTGGGTGCGCGATAAACAGGCGTTGACGCTTGAGCGTGCGGTGCAACGGCTCACAACTGAACCGGCGCGCTTCTTCGGCATTCGTGATCGTGGCCAGCTTAAGGTTGGCATGGCGGCGGACATCACGATCTTTGACTATCACACCGTCGGTTCAGCCAAACGCCCGCAGATGCGCTATGACTTGCCTGGCGGTGGACGTCGCCTGGTCATGCCCGCCCAAGGCGTACAATACACGGTCGTGAACGGCGCGGTGCTCTACGAGCACGGGCAACATACGGGCGCACTGCCGGGACAAGTGTTGCGCAGCGCGGCGCGAGCGGAGTGATTCTGAAGTCACCTGACAAAGGAGGAACCCATGCCAGAGTGTGATGTCCTGGTGGTGGGTGGCGGTGTGGCCGGCTTACGTGCAGCGCTTGCCGCCCAGGAGGCTGGAGCGCGAGTGGCGCTCTTAAGTAAGACTCACCCCGTGCGCAGTCATAGCGCCGCCTCGCCTGGCGGCTTCAACGCCGCCCTCAGTACGGAGGACTCCGCAGAGCAACACGCGCAGGATAGCGCGCATGCAAGCGCGGGACTGTGCGAGTTCACCGCCCTTGAGACGCTATGTGAAGAAGCCCCGCAAGAGGCGCTGCGTCTTGATCATCTCGGCGTTCCGTTTACCCGCACGCATGAAGGCGCATTGGCGCTGCGGCAACTCAACGGCAGCCGCCAGCCGCGCGCCATTTTCGCCGCGGATTTCACCGGCCATGTCGTGCTGCACACCCTCTATGAGCAGCTGCTCAAAGCGCAGATCCCTGTCTACGATGAATGGTGCGTGACGTCGCTCGTCGTTGATTGTGATCAATGCCAGGGCGTGCTCGCCTTCGAGCTGCGCACAGGCGATATCGCGGCGTTTGCCGCGCCGGCGATTATCTTAGCGACCGGTGGGGCTGGACGTTTGTACCGGCGCAGCACGGCGTCGCGGTCGTGCACAGGGGATGGGATGAGCCTTGCCTATCGCGCCGGTCTGCGGCTTGTGGATATGGAGATGGTGCAATACCATCCACTGGGATTTCGTGCGCATCGCGCGTTTGCGTCAGAGGCTGCGTTAGCGGAGGGCGCGCTGTTGTGTGATATGGCTGGACGCCCTTTGCTGCAACCCGGCAGTCCGGTGACGCGCGATGCGCTTTGTCGCATCATGGCTGAAACGAATGGAGAGCAACAGAAAGATGGCTGGTTCCTTCTGGACATGCGACCGTTAGGCAAAGACGTGATCGCCTCTCATTTTCAACATTTGCACCGTATCGCCAACGACCTGGCCGGCGTCAACATCGATCACGAGCCCTTGCCGGTGCGTCCATTGGCGCACCGCCTGCTTGGCGGTGTTGAGACGATGTTAGATGGCGCTACCGCACTGCCTGGCCTCTTTGCCGCCGGCGAATGCGCCTGGCTTGGCGTGCATGGTGCGAACGCGCTGGCTGGTAATACTCTCACAACGAGTGTAGTGTTCGGGCGGCGCGCGGGCGCTGCGGCGGCGGCCTACGCACGGGCGGCGCGGCCAACGCCTCTGCCCGAAGCAGTGGTGAACGATCAGTACGCGCGCTTGCACGCCATTTTCTCCCGTCCGGCGAGCGAGGACACCGTGGCGCGGATCAGCCATGACCTTGCCGCCCTTATGGATGAATACGTCGGACTGGTGCGAGACGGCAGCGGCTTAGCCTCTGCCGCTGAGCAGCTGATTGCTTTACAGGAGCGTTACGCGCGCGTGGGCTTGCGGCATCACGGCAAGATCTACAACGCTGAACTCCTCGCCTTTTTTGAGCTTGCCTCCCTGCTCGATGTCGCCGAGGCGGTGATCGCAGCGGCCCAGGCCAGAAAAGAAAGTCGTGGAGCGCACTACCGCAG
>DATLYA010000252.1:0-21824 GCA_035575235.1 Candidatus Methylomirabilota bacterium | reverse complement strand
CTTGAAAAAAGTGTACTTCCAGATTGCGAGACGTACGCTGATTCTCTTTTCCCTTGGGCTCTTCTTGAATGCCCTGTACTATATTCCAGACGCTCTTTCGCCGGCTACCCTGCGTATTCCTGGCGTCTTACAGCGGATCGCCCTGGTCTATTGCTTTGCCTCTCTCCTGGTCCTCAAGACGACCCCGCAGGTGCAGGCTCTGGTCGCCGTGCTCCTCCTGCTCGTCTATTGGGGGCTCCTGGCGCTTGTCCCCGTGCCGGGATACGGCGCCGGCGCTCTGACCCCTGAGGGAAACCTTGTCGCTTACCTCGATAATCTTCTGCTGCACAACCATGTGGAGGAACCAACTGACCCAGAGGGGCTGCTCAGTACGATCCCAGCCATTGCCACTGCCATCCTGGGGGTGCTGACTGGAGAGTGGATCCGTTCGCGTCGGGAACCCTACCAGAAGGTTTCTGCTCTCTTTGTGATAGGAGGGATTGGCGTAGTCGTCGGGATGGTCTGGGATCGGTTCTTGCCAATCAATAAGTCATTATGGACTGGCTCGTATGTGGTGTTCACTGCCGGCCTGGCGCTGTACTTTCTTGCTCTGTGTTACTGGTTGATTGATTTGCAAGGGCTCCGGCGGTGGGCGACCCCTTTTATCGCTTTTGGGGCGAACGCGGTGAGCGTCTACACCTTATCCATCCTCATGGACCGGATACTGTGGTGGGTGAAAGTGCCGCAAATGGATGGTTCGGCGGTTGATCTCAAGACATGGATCTACGAACATGCTTATGCATTGTGGGCGGCGCCCTGGTTTGGCGAGGACTCTATTTCCTTCTGTTACGCCCTCACGTATACGTTGGTCTGGCTTGGACCGATGTGGCTGCTCTACCGCAAGAGGATTTTCATTAGTATCTGATGTCCTCTTGAGGAAGGGATTTTGCGAGGGTGATCTGGGGAGAAGCGAAAAAACAGGAAGAGGGAAATCAGTCTACTAAAGTAGCATGAAATGTATATGGTAAAGTATTTAATAGTGAACGCTGATGATTTTGGATATGCTGAAGGAGTGAACCGGGGCGTCATTGCCGCCCACCTCCACGGCATTGTGCACAGCGCCAGTCTGATGGTTGACGCGCCGCTCGCGGCTGAAGCCGCAGCGCTGGCGAGACAGTATCCTCAACTTGGAGTGGGACTGCATTTCACTGTGACGAATCAGGACGGCCCGCTGGTCGACCTTTTCGATATCGCAATCATTGAGCGAGAATTGCAGCGCCAATATCAGCTGTGTTGTGACCTGCTGGGTCGATCGCCGACGCATATCGACTCACATCATCACGTGCATTTACGAAAAGAATTAACGCCGTTGTTTGCCGCATGGGCCGCCAAGCATGGTGTGCCAATTCGCAGCCTGGGGCGCGTGCGGTATAATGGCGGCTTTTACGGCCACTGGTACGATGAAGAGTGGCGACCGCATGCTGCGCCGGAACTCATCAGTGTTGACAATCTGGAAAAGATCTTACGCGCCTTGCCCGATGGCGCGACGGAACTGGCCTGCCACCCTGCATACCTGTCTCCTGATTTACACGGCTCCTACGCTGCAGAGCGCGAAATTGAGTTAGCAACGTTGTGTGATCCTCGCATTCTTGCTGTTCTTCGTGAGCTGAACATTAGGCTTGTGAACTACGCCACCTTGCCAAGAGAGGCCGCCGTCGGTGACGCGGCGGTCTGACCGCTTACCACCCTTTGCGATCACAACCCGGCGCGGCTCCTGGCTCTGGGGTCACCAGTTGTTTGAGCAGCGTTAAATTTTGTACTTCTGCAGGAGATTCCGCGCGATCACCAGCTTCTGAATCTCGCTGGTGCCTTCGCCAATAATCATCAACGGCGCGTCGCGGTAAAAACGCTCCACCGGAAACTCCTGCGTGTAGCCATAGCCGCCGAGGATGCGCATCGCTTCCAGTGATATCTCCTGGCACGATTCCGACGCGAACAATTTCGCCATGCCGGCTTCTAAATCACACCGCTCGCCTTTGTCTTTTTTTACCGCGGCCTGATAGACAAGGAGACGCGAGGCTTCAATTTTGGTCGCCATGTCCGCCAGCTTCAATTGAATGGCCTGATGCTCGCAGATCGGCTTGCCGAACGTTTCGCGCTGCTGCGCATACTTGATCGCTTCTTCAAACGCCGCCTGCGCCACACCGACCGCGCGGGCGGCGACGTTAATGCGTCCCACCTCGAGCCCGCCCATGACTTGTTTGAAGCCCTGTCCTTCCTTGCCGCCGATGAGGTTGGCTGGAGGAACGGGAAAATCCTCAAACGCCAATTCACAGGTGTCGAGTCCCTTGTAGCCTAGTTTCTTAATGTCGCGGCTCACAGTCAGTCCCGGCGCGCCTTTCTCGGCGATAAACAAACTGATGCCGGCATAAGCGGGTTTCGCCGTCGGATCCGTCTTGGCGGCGACGCATAACGTATTGCCGTGGCGGCCGTTGGTAATAAACATTTTCGCGCCGTTGAGGCGATACAGGTCGCCGTCCTTCTTGGCGGTCGCGCGGATATTCTGCACATCGCTGCCGGCATGAGGTTCGGTGAGAGCGAGGCCGCCACGTTTTTCTCCTTTCGCCATGGCTGGCAGGAACGTGCGTTTCTGTTCCTCCGTGCCGGACATGGTGATGATGTGAGCGAAGAGGAGGTGCGAGTTAATGATGCCGCTCAAACTCATCCACCCGCGGCAGATCTCCTCGATGATGAAGGCGTAGGTGGTGAACGAGACGCCCATGCCGCCATATTCCGCCGGGATGATGGCGCCGAACAATCCTAACTCTTTCATGCGCTCGACGAGGGCATGAGGGTACTCGTCTCGATGCTCCATCTCGCTGGCGACTGGTTTCACTTCGCGTTCGACGAACCGACGCACGGTGGCGATAATTTGCTGCTGTTCTTCGCTCAGAACAATCATGGTTTTTTCCCTCGCGGCATAAAGTCCCGGACAATTGACCACCTTTAGGAATGGAGTGCAAGGTGTAGCGCTCTCGCCGGTCCCGAAGCAAAGCACACGGGAGTCAATTCCTTGCTACTTCCCGCGCTTTCAGGCAATGTTGCGGGAGAAAGGAGGAGCGTTTATGGCAGCGACCACGGTATCCAAATCCGCCGCCGTGCGGGCGCGCATTAACCACCCTGTGATTGATTCCGACGGACACATGATTGAGTTCGAGCCAGGGTTTTTAGACTATCTGAAACAGGTCGGCGGTCAGCGCATCGTGGACCGTTATCTCTCTGACGAGCGCAACACCGGCGCCTGGGGGAAGCTCTTCAACTGGTATCGCCTCTCTCCTGAAGAACGGCGGGAGCAGCGCGCTACCCGGTCGCCATGGTGGGCGCTGCCGACGAAAAATACCCTGGATCGCGCCACTGCTGTCCTCCCTAAACTGTTACACGAGCGCATGGATGACATCGGCCTGGATTTCACCGTGCTGTATCCTTCGCTGGGATTAGCCTTTCCGCATATTGAAGATGAAGAGCTGCGCCGCGCGACCTGCCGCGCCAGCAATATGTTTTACGCGGATTACTTTCGCGAGTATGCGGATCGTATGACGCCGGCGGCTTGCATTCCCATGCATACGCCACAAGAGGCGATCGAAGAGCTTGACTACGCCGTCAAGACACTCGGGCTGAAGGCCGTCATGATGGCGGGGCACGTGCAACGTCCGATTCCTGCAGCAGTGAGAAGAGATGCGAGCGTTGGCGTGCATGCGTTCTGGATCGACAATTTTTGTATTGACAGCGCCTACGACTATGATCCGGTGTGGGCGAAATGTGTGGAGCTGAAAGTCCCGCCCACGTTTCATTCGCCAGGTATGGGATGGGGAAGCCGCACCACAACGAACTACATGTACAATCATACCGGTCACTTTGCCGCCGCCGGCGAGTTAATCTGTAAGGCGATGTTGATGGGCGGCGTCACCCGACGATTTCCTTCCTTGAAAGTCGGGTTCCTGGAGGCTGGAGTGGGATGGGCGGCGGATTTATACGCCGGCATGGTGGCGCGCTGGAAGAAGCGCAATCCAAAAGGATTGGAAAATTACAAGCCGGACAATCTGAACAAGGAGGTATGGTTCGATCTTCATCGACGGTACGGCGAACCCATCGTACAACGCAAGCTCGAGGAATTGCATAAAGAGAAAGGAACCTTGATCGGCACGAAAGAAGACCCCACGAAACTCGATGACTGGGCGCGCTGCGGAATCGAGAAGGCCGAGGACATTAAAGACCTCTTCGTGCCCAATTTCTACTTCGGCTGTGAAGCCGACGACCCGCTCAACGCCACGGCGTTCAACAGCAAAATGAATCCGTTTGGCGCGCGCCTCGGCGCTATTTTTAGTTCGGATATCGGTCACTGGGACGTGCCGGACATGACGGAAGTGCTGGAAGAGGCCTATGAGTTGGTTGAGCACGCCATCATCACCGAGGCGGACTTTCGCGATTTCGTTTTCGTCAACCCTGTTAAAATGTGGGCGGGGATGAATCCGGACTTCTTCACCGGCACGGTGGTGGAGAATGATGTCAAAAAGTTAATGGAAGCGCATGCAAAGTGACGAGCGCTGGACGACGGAGGACTGAGTGATGACAGGAATATTGGCTGGAAAGATCGCTTTGATTACCGGAGCCAGCTCGGGGATCGGTCGCGCCACCGCCAAGATCTTTGCGCGCGAGGGCGCGAAGTTGGCGCTGGCCGACGTGGCTGAGGCAGGCGGCCTGGAAACCTTGCAGATGGTGAAGGACATGGGTGCAGACGCCGTGTTCATCAAAACCGACGTGTCCAAATCGCAAGAGGTAAATGCGATGGTCGCCAAAACCGTGGAGACCTACGGGCGACTCGATTGCGCCTTCAACAATGCCGGCATCGGCGGCCGCGGCGCGCTGACGCACGAATATAGCGAGGAAGAGTGGAATCGCGTGCTGGCGGTGAACCTGACTGGCGTATGGCTGTGTATGAAAGCGGAGATTATTCAGATGCTGAGGCAGGGGAAGGGAGCGATTGTCAACACGTCCTCCATTATGGGGCTTACTGGAGCGATTCGTGTACCGGCGTACACCGCGGCGAAGCACGGCGTGGCGGGGATCACGAAGGCGGCGGCGCTGGAGTACGCACGGCACGGCATCCGCATCAACGCCGTCTGTCCGGCGCCGATTTACACGCCGATGTTGATGCGCGCTTTTGAGAAGCAGCCGGATATCGAGGAACGCTACGCCCGCTCGGAGCCGATGAAACGGATCGGCCAGCCGGAAGAAGTGGGAGAAGCCGTGGCGTGGTTATGTTCGGACCGCGCGTCGTACATGACTGGACTGCCCATGCCGGTCGACGGCGGCTACATGGCGCAATAGCACTCACCTTACTAAGGGGAGGCTCACGATGATTAAGTCAATTTTTCATATCAACATCAACGTGACGAATTTCGAGCGTTCACTGGAATTTTACAAAATGCTCGGCTTTAAAGTGGTGTTCCATATCGGCGAGGGCGCGAATCCAGCAAATGACAAAGGGCTGGGTATTCTCAACAGTGTTGGGCGTGCAGCGCTGCTGGCCCTCGGTGACGATCCGCGGGCTACGCGTATCGACTTGATTGAATGGAAACAACCGAAAACCGAAGGCGCGCCCTATCCGCACCTGTACCATGCTGGCGTCGCACGCATCGCCCTCTTCACCAAAAATATCGACGAGGAGTACGAGCGACTCAAAGGGCTCGGGGTGGAGTGCGTCTCCGAGCCGGTGGTGATTCAGTTCCCCAACAAGGCAGGCGCGAAGTTCTTTTGCTTTAAAGATCCTGATGGAACATTTCTGGAATTGATCGAGCCGTTTCAGCGCTAAGTTGTAGAGATGCGCCGCAGCGCGTCTCTACCGACCGCCACGTTTAGATAGGCGGTAGACTCACCACATCCGTGCAAATCTCGACGCCAAGACGCGCGCCAGCGTCTTTCGCGCGCGGCTCCGCGTAAGGAGTCACCACTAACTTCCGATCGACCCGCCGTCCCGTTTTACGCACGTAGAAATTAACCTTACGCGCGAAATAGTACACATCAGCTTGACTGAGCGCGGACTTAATCTCCACAACGATGACTTTGCCATTCTTGATAACGACATCCAGCTCCACCTGATCAGGAATCCCGAATACCTCTCCGCTGGTGTCTACGTCCAGAAACCGCTCGGTGGTGAAGCCGATCTCCTGCAGAATTGCTCGCATGCCCTCGCGAAAGGATTCTTCGGTCTGGAGTCCCCAACGTGCGCCCAAGCCGCCGAGTTTCGACTCGAATGTCCTACGGAATCGGTCCTGCTCTTCTTTTAAGCTCCCGAGTTGTTCAGTAAACGTTTGACGAAACAGCTCCAGTCCCTCTGCCATGCGTTTTTGCGCTTCGGCAAGTTCTTCAACGCGCAATTCGGTGCGTTTTTGCGCTTCGGCCAAGTCTCGCACGATGGACTTCAAATCGTCGAAGTTCGTCCGTCGCACGCCAAATTCTTCTCGTAACGCTTCCACCAGTTGTGCGACTGCTGGTTGCAATTCAGGCGGGAAAGTGGCGAAAATCTCGGCGAGCGACATAAGACAAAATTCCTTTTTGTTACGCTATCGCCAAAGAGGACAGGACGCAAGAAAGTGCAGGTAGGGGCTGGCGGGCGGCGGCGAAAAGCTGATAGCTAAGAGCTGATAGCTGGAAGCTTTTTTATGGCCCTGACTCCTTTGATGGAACAATACCTGGCGACCAAGCGCCAATACCCGGATGCAATTGTATTTTTCCGCCTCGGTGATTTCTATGAAGTCTTCTTCGATGACGCGCCGCAGGTGGCGACGTTGTTGGATCTCACGCTAACGGCGCGTGACGGCGGTGACGGCAAAGTGCCGATGTGCGGAGTGCCGTACCACGCGGTCCAGGGGTACGTCGCGCGCCTGGTGAAAGCCGGGAAGAAAGTCGCCATCTGCGAGCAGATGGAGGATCCCAAGAACGCCAAAGGCCTGGTCAAGCGTGAAGTCATCCGCGTCATTACCCCCTCAACATTTATTGAGAATGAGGCGGACGCCGGCAGTCCATTTTTGCTCGGTCTCTTTCACGCCGAAGGTCAATGGGGCCTGGCGCTGCTGGAGCCGAACACGGGCTCGTTTCTGTTTTGGGAAGAGAACGAAGAGACGATTACTGAAACACTCGACCGGATCGCGCCAAGTGAGATTGTCACTACAACGAGCGCGGCGCAGGCTGCAACGCTTGCAACACATTGTCAGGCGCGCGCAGAGATCGCCGTGACCACGCTGGATGATTGGCGCGCGGCGTATGAAGAGAGTGTCGCTTATATCAAAGCCTTTTTTGGGCTGGACTCCATCCGCGCCCTGGAGCTGGAAGAGGTCACAACAAGCGCTGTCGCCCTGGTGTTGCAATTTCTCCAGAGTCATTTGCAAACCGCCTTGCCGCATATTGCCTTGCCGCGCCGCCATCACGTCGGGACCACGATGGTGCTCGGACCTGTGGTTGAGCGAAGTTTGGAGCTGTTTCGTCCGGCCACGCCTGATGTCCGCGGCAAAACCTTGCTGGATGTGCTTGATGAGACGCTCACGCCGATGGGTGGACGGCTGTTGCGGCGCTGGTTGCAGAACCCCTTGTTATCGGTGTCCGAAATTGTCTTGCGCCATGACGCCGTGGAAGAGCTGACCATGCGTTCGGCAATGCTTGATGAGCTGCGCTCTGCTCTAGGGCCATTGCGCGATCTTGAGCGGTTGGCCGCGCGCTTCAGCGCGCGCGTGGCGACGCCGAAAGACGCTGCTGCTCTGCGTGATTCGCTGGCGCAAATTCCGACCCTGACGCAGGCTTTAACAAGCGTTGCTGCGCCATTGCTTGTCGCGCAACGGGAGCAGTTGGCGCTGGACTTGTCTCACCTGCAATCGACCTTGCAGCAGGCGTTGGTGGATCTTCCGCCGCTGCATTTACGTGACGGCGGAGTGATCGCCCAGGGGTACAACGCCGAGCTTGACCGGCTGCGGTCCATCGCCGCCGACGCCAAGCAGTGGCTGGCGCAACTCCAGGCGCGTGAGGTCGCGCGGACGGGAATCTCTTCGCTCAAAGTCGGCTATAACCGGGTGTTTGGTTATTATTTAGAAGTGTCCAATGCCCACAAGATGAAAGTCCCGCCGGATTATATGCGCAAGCAGACCCTTACCAACGCCGAGCGGTTCGTCACGCCGGAACTGAAAGACTACGAGGAGCAGATACTACACGCGGAGGAGCGCGCCGTTGTCTTGGAGCAGGAGTTGTTCGCCCAGCTCTGTACGCGGGTGCTGCAAGATCTGCGCGCGATTCAAGCGGTCGCCGCCGCGGTGGCGCAGTGCGATGTGCTGGCGTGCTTCGCCTGGGTGGCCGTGCAACGACAGTACGTCAGGCCCGAGATGTGCGAGGAGCCGGTGGTGCAGATAACCGGCGGACGGCATCCCGTCGTGGAAGAACTGCTCGGTCGCAACAAGTTCGTGGAAAACGACGTGACGCTGGACCGTGAGACGCATCAACTGCTCTTACTCACCGCGCCGAATATGAGCGGAAAATCAGTCTACCTTCGTCAGACGGCGTTGCTCGTGTTGTTAGCGCAAGCGGGATCGTTTGTGCCGGCGCAACGCGCGCGGATTGGTATTGTCGACCGCATCTTTACGCGCATCGGCGCCTCGGACAATCTGACGCTGGGGGAAAGCACCTTTGCGGTGGAGATGATCGAGACTGCGCAGATTCTCAATTACGCCACCCCGCGCAGTTTGTTGGTGCTTGATGAGATTGGCCGCGGCACTTCCACGGCGGACGGTTTAGCCATCGCTCGGGCGATTATCGAATTTCTGGTTGATCCTGACGGCCCGCGCCCGCGCACCTTGTTCGCGACGCACTTTCACGAGCTGACCGAGCTGCAACAACTGCTTCCTGGCGTAGAAAACTGGACGTTCGCCGTGCGCGAATGGAGAGGCGAGGTGATCTTTCTGTACAAAGTCATCGCCGGCGCGGCGGATGACTCCTATGGGATTCATGTCGCCAAGCTCGCGGGTTTACCGCGGGCGGTGACTGAGCGGGCCGAAGAAATTCTCAAAGACCTGGAGGAACGCGGCGTGAATATCGTGCGACCGGCGAAGCGAACGCGGGCGCGCGGCGTACGCACGGCGCTCTCGCAAGACCCGGCGCAACTCGGATTGTTTCGTAATACGTGAGGCGTGGAGCCTGTTGCCCAAGGCTGAGGGCGTGATGCGTGTTACGTGCCATGTACTGCGTAGCCGGAGATTCCTTGTGAGTTGCACGCATCACGCCCTACGCACTACGTTGAAGCTATGCCTCGCATCCATTTACTTGATCCCCATACCATCAGTCAGATTCGCGCCGGCGAAGTAATCGAGCGTCCAGCCTCTGTCGTCAAGGAGCTGGTGGAGAACGCCATCGATGCGGGCGCGCGCGCCATTAGCGTGCGCATTGCCGGCGGCGGCATCAATGAGATTATCGTGCAGGATGACGGCGAAGGGATGAGCGCCGAAGACGCGCAACTGTCCGTGCAACGGCACGCGACCAGCAAGCTCACGAGTAGTGAAGACCTGTTCGCTTTATCGACACTAGGATTTCGCGGCGAAGGCCTGGCGAGCATTGCCGCGGTGGCGCAGCTTGAGTTGGTGACGCGGGAGCCGAGCGCGGTTGAAGGCGTGCGGGTACAGGCGACGGGCGACGCGCCGGTGGAGCTCATGCCCGCCGCCGCGCCGCCAGGAACGACGGTGACCGTGCGGCATCTCTTTTTCAATACGCCGCCGCGCCGCGCCTTCTTAAAGTCGCCTACTGCCGAAGGCAACCAAATTGAAGAAATACTTATCGGTCTGGCGCTCTCGCGGCCCGAGATCCGCTTCGTCTTTACCTGGGATCAGCGCGTGGTGTTTGATGCGCTGCCGCACGAGTCTTTAGCCGGGCGGGTGAAAGCGCTGTTGGGGAAGGAATGGGCGGATGGATTGATCGCCGTCTCCACCCCTCAGGAGCTGGCGCTCGAGAGCGGCCTTTCTTTCTCCGGCCTGGTTGGTCCTCCCGACCGCCACCGCAACACTCGCGCTGGGCAATACTTCTTCGTCAACAAACGGTTGGTGAAGAGCCAGCCGCTCTCCTTCGCTTTCAGTCGAGGATATGGCGAATTGTTGCCGCAGGGGCGGTTTCCTCTCGGGGTGCTGTTTCTCACGATGCCTCCTCACAGAGTTGATGTCAACGTGCATCCGACCAAACGGGAGGTGAAATTCCAAGATGAACGCAGCGTGTTGCACGTGCTCGTGCAGAGCGTACGGCAGTCACTCAGTCAAGCCAATCTCTTTAAAACTGTCGCCATGCCTGTCATGCCCTCGGGGAGGGCTGCCGCCACGCCAACAGCCACAACCGCGATATCCAGAGCATTGTCGCCTGATATGCCCGTGCCGGACCCGGCTGACTTCCCCGTGCGGCGAAAGGTAGAACCCGATGTTGACCGCTCTGATACGCCGCTACGGCTTGTGCCGAAACCGCCGCCATTGACGCCAGTGACGGCAAGTAAAAAGGGAGGAGCGCCGTTCAGCGCTCAGGCGCAGCCGAGGTTGTGGCGGCGACCGGATGGGACGGAATTCCGCGTCGTCGGGCAAAGTCACGAACTGTTCGTGCTTGTCGAGGTAGAAGGAGAGCTGTGGGTGGTGGATCAACACGCCGCGCACGAGCGCGTGATGTACGAACAAGCACTCGACACGCTCCAGCATCGCAAGGGTGAATCACAACCGCTGCTGTTGCCGCTGATGTTCGAGCTGACGCCGGCGGCGCGCGCGGCGCTGGAAGAAGTGCAGGAGTATCTGACCGCCTTGGGCTTCGATATCCGACCATTTGGCGGCAGCACCTATCAGGTACAAGCCACGCCGCCGTATTTCCGTCCGTCTGACACGCCCGATCTTATCACCGAGCTGGCGCAGGCGCGCGCCGAAGGGCGCGCGGAGAATTCGGTTGAGGCTAAGATAGAAGACCTCGCCGCGCGTATTGCGTGCAAAGTCAAATCGGTCAAAGCGGGGCAGATGCTAACTCCTGATGCGATGAGGGCGCTGGTCAAATCTTTATTGGAATGCCGCTCGCCGTTCACCTGCCCGCACGGGCGGCCAACGATGGTGCGGCTGTCCGTACAGCACTTAGCCGCGCAGTTTGATCGACGGTAGGCTTAGTCGGCGGAGGATAGAGGCTCGACAGGAAAAGGAAGTTCCAAAGCAGCGGCGAGGGCGCACTCCCTGAGCCAGAGGAAGGCTTTTCGCTAGCGATGTTGATGTCTTCACCGGCGCCGGCGGCGGCCATATCGTCAGCGGCGTCAAAGCAGCTCACAAACCTCCGCAAGACTTGGTGGAGCTCGGTCTTGAAGACGAATGGCTCAAGGCGGTGACGTATGTGGAGGTTGGTCCGGAAGGTGAGCGTGTCGATAAGCGCGTCTATGTCACCACTTGGGAGCGGACCATCCGGCAGGCGGTAAAGGACGACGCGATCATTCGCAAAGTGCGTGATGACGTCCCGCTTGCCGATGATGAGGAAGACGCGCTGGCCAAACGCCTCAACAGGCCAGAAATGTACTTCAATGAAGACAACCTCCGTCGAGCTTACAACCAGCCTAGCGGCACGTTGATCGACTTCATTCGCGCCGCGCTGGGTCGCTTCAAGCTGAAGAGCCGGGAGGAAGAACTCACCGAAAACTTCCAGGCATGGCTGGTGTCGAAGAATTTCAATCCGGAGCAGGCGCAATATCTCACGTTTCTCAAGAATCGCGGCGTGGTGCGCGGCAAGATTGAGATTGGCGATCTCTTCCAGCCGCCGCTGTCGGTTCTCAATGCCGCCGGCCTCGGCGTGGAGTTATTTGGTGAGAAAGGCTTGAAAGACGTTATCTCCGACTTGAACTCCTCAGTATTTCAGAAACAGAGCGCGTAATTTCTAATGAACCAAGACATTCGCAGAAAGCTCGATCGCATCACTGATATTCTCTGGGCTGGTGGCGTGACCAACCTGGTGATTTACATCGAGCAGTTGTCGTACCTGATTTATCTGAAACTGCTTGATGAAGAAGAATATAACCGCGAACTACAGGCGCGATTGCTGGGGGAGGGAGGGCGCGGCAATGGGACGCTCCTCTACCCGAAGCAGGCGAAACGTTACCGCTGGCAGGAGTGGCGCTTCAAGAGCGGTGCGGCGCTGCGCGACTTCGTATGCGATGAGGTCTTTCCCTATATGGCCTCGCTTGTCAAAGAAGAACCGCAAATTGCTGAATACTTCCGTGACGCCGTGCTGGAAATTGTCGATCCTAACGTCCTCAAGCAAGTGGTTGACGAAATTGACGGCATCAACTTCGCCAAGCTCGGCACCGACGTCAAAGGTGATATCTTTGAGTACCTGCTGACGCACCTGGGCCAATCGGCGCTGAACGGTCAGTTCCGTACCCCTCGCCAGATCCGCACCATGATGGTTGAATTAGTGGACCCGGATCTCGGCGACTCGATCTATGACCCGGCGTGCGGTACGGGCGGGTTCTTAATCGACGCAGTCGAATATATCCTCGCTAAATATTCAGCCGAACCACAGGAAATGGCCATCTATGGCGAGGAGTGGTTGGAGAAGCGTGGGCAGTCGATCGCCGAAGCCAAAGCCGCCATTCCGACGCTGCAGACGTATCGTAAAGGACCGGGCGAGAGACTCCCGGATTGGGAACTGTTGAAGCGCTCCATCTACGGCTTCGATGTCAGTCGGCAGATGATGCGTATAGCCATGATGAACCTGGTGCTGCATGGTATCCGCCACGCTGCAGTGAAACGGGCCAACACGCTGTCAGAAATGGGCGGGCTGAGCGAAGACGACCTGCACCGCAAGTATAAAGTGATCCTGTCGAATCCGCCCTTTGCTGGAGTGTTGCCGAAAGACTCGATTCGCAAAGACTTGCCAACCAACTCAAAGAAGAGTGAACTCCTGTTTCTCGGCGTGTTGATGGAGGCGCTCGCGCCAGGGGGACGTTGTGCCGTCGTCGTGCCGGAAGGGCTGTTGTTCGGTTCGACTGGTGCGCATATTGAACTGCGCCGCAAGTTAGTCGAGGATTACGAACTGCTCGCAGTCGTGTCCCTGCCCGCTGGCGTATTCAAGCCGTATGCGGGAGTCAAAACAGGAATCTTGGTATTTCGTAGACCCGTAGGGGTGCAGCGTACTGCGTCCAAGTCCAGGAAAGTGTGGTTCTACGAAATCAAAAATGACGGCTACGATCCGGATAAGATCGTGGGTGGTGGCGCCGGCCTGAAACGCCGGAACGCAACGACATTCCTGAATTGCTCCGTCAGTGGAAGGTGTTCAAAGAGACAGGGTTCAAGAAACCGCCGGGAGTAGAAGCAGGGACGCTGTTGAAGCCAGGCAGTGAAGAGCCGCGCTGCTAGTGGGCGTCTTTAGAAACTGTGGCAGAGAATGACTACAACCTCACCGCCGGACGCTACAAACCACAAATTGCCGAGCAGGCGCCAGAAGAAGATCCAGCAAAGCTGATTCGTGAGGTGCTTGGCATCGAGCGGGAGATTACGAAAGGGTTAGAGAAGCTGCTTCAGGATGTGGAGGCAGTGGGATGAAGTGGCTCAGCCGACCCGTCGGGCAAATGTGCTTCTCCACAGCACAGCGCGATCCACGGGACTTGCCTCATTCTCCTTTCAAATACATTGATATTTCTTCTGGCGACAAAGATTATAAGACGATTGTTTCCGCTCAAGAACTACTTGGAATTGACGCTCCTAGTCGGGCGCGGAAAGCAGTTCGTGGAGGGGACATCTTGGTTTCAACTGTGAGACCCAATCTCAATGCTGTTGCTATTGTACCCCTGCAGCTTGATAATCAGATTGCATTAACAGGATTTTGTATTCTACGACCTAACCGGCAAATCGTTGATAATAAATATCTCTTTTACTGGACACAGACGCCAGAGTTTGTGTCCTTCTTAGTTGCCCAGGTTCGAGGAGCACATTATCCCGCTGTTACTGACAGTGCTGTAAAAGATGCGCCACTTCCTCTTCCCCCCCCTCTCCGAACAGCGCCGCATCGTCGAAATCCTCGACCAAGCCGATGCCCTGCGAAAAAAGCGCGCCGAGGCTAACGCCAAGGCCGAGCGCATCTTGCCCGCGCTGTTCATCAAGATGTTCGGTGATCCAGTAACGAATCCGAAGGGATGGACTTTAAAAGCGCTTGGAAATGTTGTGGATATAATCGGTGGGGGAACCCCGTCTAAGGCCAATCCTTCATTTTGGAATGGACATATACCCTGGGTTTCTCCGAAGGATATGAGAGAATTGATCCTAACCGATACTCAAGATCATATTACGGCCGAGGCAGTTAAAAACAGCGCGACCAGTCTCGTGCCGCGAGAGTCTGTCCTCATTGTTTTCAGATCAGGCATTCTTGTTCATTCTATTCCCTTAGCCTTGGCAGAAACAGAGTTAACTCTCAACCAAGATATGAAAGCCCTTGTTCCAAAAATGGAGGAAGTGAACTCCTTTTATTTGCTGGCGTGGCTTTTGACCTCAAAGCAGACTCTACCTGCTTGTGTCAAACGGGGGGCAACTGTCCACAGTATTGACGGCAACAAGTTCAAGTCATTGCCATTTATGCTACCACCCCGAAAAATCCAAGAATGTTTCACAGGGACGTTCCAGCAGATCCTTGCAACCGATGCTTCGCGGAACTCTTTTGATGAAAAACTGAACAGCTTATTCAATCTTTTGCTGCACCGCGCTTTCTCCGGCGAACTCACCGCCAAATGGCGCGAGGCGCATATGAAGGAACTGCTGGCTGAAATGGAGGAGCAGGCGAAAGTGCTGAACGGAGAACGGCTGGACGCTCAAATGCAAGGGCTGCTCTTCAGTCAATAGATTGATAAGGGAAAATGCAATGCAGCAACAGAAACCTCTGACACCTGCCGAGCAACAGGCACTGGAGCGCTTTAAGGCTGTTCTGACGCCTCTGTTAGCAGATAACCTGATATCTTTACGCTTGTTCGGCTCACGGGCTCGGGGAGAGGGAACGGAGGAGTCTGATCTCGATGTGTTGATCGTGCTGCGAGAGAAAAATCGAGCGCTCTGCCGTCGTATTGTTGCGGAAGCGCTTGAAATCGCTCTTGCCTATGATACCAACCTTGCCCCTACTATCCTGTATGAGTTTACCAGAGGAGCAAAGAACGGCCCTTGCTTCGACCAGGCTCAAACGCGCCAGACAGCATCTGAAAGCGGTGCGGGATCTGCTGGTCAACGAAGATTTCGCCGACTCAATCAGTCGCTCGTATTACGCCATTTTCCAGGCTGCCCGCGCTTTGCTCGCGACCGAACAGTTAGACAGTCGAAAACATTCGGGAGTGATAGCGCTCTTTAACCGCTATTTTGTAAAGACGGCGAAAGTTGACAAACGACTTGGCGTTGTGCTGAAAGATGCTTGTCGGTCTAGAGAGATGGCGGATTACAGCGACGTCGCCGAGTTTGCCCGTGAGGACGCCGAAGGGCAGTTACAAGATGCAGAAATGTTTGTCGAAGCAGTCACGAATCTGGTAGAGGAAAAGGGCGAGAGTAGGACAACCTGATGGACCGATGCTTTTCCTGTAGGGGCAAAATAAAGAAGAAAGCAATCCGCCATGTGCATCAGTGGGGTGAGAGGGTCTTTATCTTCAAAAATGTTCCAGCCGAGGTATGTAGTCAGTGTGGAGAGACCTATTTGGGGCCGGAGACGTTGGAGAAGATAGATGAGGTAGTAGCAAGCAGCCCTGACCCGGAAGAGATTATTCAAGCGCCGGTCTACTCGCTATAGTGATAGGTTAAATACTCACTGCTCTTCGCCTCGGTAACTTCAAAGCATTTGCCGACACACAACGGATTCCCATCCGACCGCTGAGGCTCATCTTTGGCGCGAACAGTTCTGGTAAGTCGAGTGTGATCCATGGCTTGTTGCTTACCCGTCATGTGCTGGAGACTGGTGACTTGGAGGTGCGTCGTACGGCGGTTGGCGGTGAAGCCGTCGACTTGGGGGGGCGACAATTGTGGCGGCTTTCGACCTCGTAGATGAACTGGTCGTTGTTGATAGACGGCCATCGCTCAGTAAAGAGGTTTTATGAAATTCCTTTCCACTGCAGACTACCAGATAGGGTACAAGGATGAAGACCTTGATCTAAACATCTACGTTGATGGTGATCGACTTGAGCTCGAACGATATGCTATCAAGATTAGTCATCAAGTCCAGCAAGCCCCAGGATATTGCATTCTTCCTTTTATCTTGCCAGTTGCCGAGCATCCAACGAACGCTGGCGCCTGAAAGAGGACTTGCTTGGGCTATTCGCTGAGCGAACAAAAGAATAAAGTTTGTCTGGTGACTGTATTACCACATATCGGCTCTCTTCGTGTGACCGCTAACCTCTTCCTCGCCCCGCTGGCCGGCTATACCAACCTGCCGTTCCGTTTGTGCATGCGGGAAATCGGTGGGTTCGGATTAGCTTCTACCGAACTGGTCCATGCCCGGTCTTTTCTTGAACGCCAGCGCAAGGCGCTGGAACTGGCGCAGTCATGTCCAGAAGACCAACCGCTAGCCATACAGCTCTTCGGCGCTGTGGCGGAAGAGTTGCGCGATGCAGCGCAATTAGCGGCGGAATCCGGCGCGGCGGTTGTTGATATCAATATGGGCTGTCCGGTCGAGAAAGTCGTGTCACGCGGCGCCGGCGCGGCGATGCTCCGTGATCCTCAGAGGACGTTCCAGCTCGTGCAGATGGTGACACAAGCGGTGAAGATTCCGGTAACGGTGAAAACCCGTTTGGGTTGGGATGGCTCCCAGCTTGATGCTGGGCAACTCGCCCCTCTGTTAGAAGAGGCGGGAGTCGCTGCGTTGACAATCCATGGCCGCACACGTGAAGGACAGTTTGGGGGTTCGGTTGATCTGGCCGGGATTCGCGCTGTTGTGCAATCAGTGCGCACCATGCCAGTGTTTGGCAATGGAGATATCCGTGATGTATTGAGCGCCAAACGGATGGTAGAAGAGACCGGTTGCGCTGGGTTGGTGATCGGGCGTGGAGCGTTGGCGAATCCCTGGATCTTTCATGAGATTCACGCCGGGCTGAACAATGCGCCTCCACCGCCGTCTCCGTCGCTCATAGAGCGGGTCGCCTTTATGACCCGGCACTTTTTGCGGGCGGTTGCTTTACGCGGTGAGTATGTAGCCTGCCTGCAATTCCGTAAGATGATCGATTGGTATGCGAAGTCTTTTGGTCCCTGCTCCGCTCTGCGTCGGGAAATGAAGCACTTGCAGAGCGCCGCTCAGTATCAAGAGCTGGTCGGGCGGTTTTTAGAGGAACGCGGCGTCGCCGCTGACGTTCGAGCGCAAGAAATGCGCGCCGCGTGATGAAGATTGTGTGAAAAATCTTGACAGACTCTGAGGAGGCCGATACTCTATCCCACAAAAAAATTCTTCCTTGACAGGGGTTTGGGAGAGGCGAGCGTGCTCAACACAAAAGTCCTCGTGCTCAACCGGTCATATTTCCCGGTGCATGTCACGTCTGTACGACGAGCGTTTTCGCTCCTCTATCAGGGCATCGCCAAGGCGGTCGATCACCAATATCGTACATTTGATTTTGAGAGCTGGAGCGCCTTGTCCGCCTCACTCCATGATGACACGGTTCATCTCACTGACCGTCTTATCCGCGTGCCGCGCGTGATTCTGCTGGTGGCCTATGATCGCGTACCCAAACGGCAAGTGCGATTCAGCCGTTTCAATGTGTTTGCCCGGGATAAGAACACCTGTCAGTATTGCGGCGAGCGTTTCCCTCGGCCTGAGCTGAACTTAGACCATGTCATTCCGCGCTCGCGCGGCGGGTTGTCTACTTGGGAAAACGTGGTCTGTTCATGTTTTACGTGTAACCGGATAAAGGGGGGGCGGCTGCCAGAAGAGGCGGGGATGCGTCTCATCCGTAAACCCGCACGGCCGGAATGGACCCCCTTCATGCTTGAGACGTTCAGCTTCAAGCGGTATCAGGAGTGGTTGCCCTACTTGAACGCTGTAGACGCGGCCTACTGGAATACTGAGCTGCTAGAGCGCTAGCTTTCTTCTGCCCCACAATATATAGTAGTTGTCAAATCTTTGGGTCCTGTCCCTTGAGATTTTCCCTTCGGGAAAGTGGATGTGGTGGGAGATTTGGAGGCAGTAGCGTGGGGCAGATGCGTATCAAGCAACTCGAACTAATCGGTTTCAAATCCTTCAAAAATAAAACAACCCTGTCTTTTCCCGCGGGCATCACCGCTATCGTTGGTCCCAACGGCTGCGGGAAGTCCAACGTAGTTGACGCCCTCCGCTGGGTGCTGGGCGAACAGAGCGCGAAACATCTCCGCGGCCAGGAAATGGGCGACGTAGTGTTCGCCGGCAATGAGCATAGCCCGCCTATGGGTATGGCGGAAGTTACGCTTGTGTTAGAGAACGGCGGCAACGACGCCATTCCGGTAGTGGCTGAGATGAATGGGGCGAGCGGCGCAAACGGCATCGCCCCGGCAAACTGGACTGAGGTAATGGTCTCGCGCCGGTATTTCCGCTCCGGCGAGTCTGAGTATTTTTTTAACAAAGTTCCCTGCCGTCTGCGTGATATTGTCGAGTTCTTTTTGGGCACCGGCGCCGGCACGAAAGCCTATTCGATGATCGAGCAGGGCCGGGTCGAGCACCTCATTAACGCGAAACCCGAAGAGATCCGCTTGCTCGTGGAGGAAGCAGCGGGCGTGAGTCTCTTCCGCAGCCGCCGCATTGCCGCCGAGCGCAAACTGGAGCGCACACAGGAGAACCTTGCCCGCGTGGCTGATCTGTTGCGGGAGTTGGAACGGCAACTGGGGTCGCTCCGCCGCCAGGCGAAGAAAGCTGAGCAATACCGCGCGTTGCAGGATGAACTACGGACGGTTGATTTGACCCTGCTCTGTCAAGCCTACCGCACGTTGACGCAAGAGCTGGAAGCATTATCAGCGCAACGCGACTTGCTGTTTGGGCGAGAAGAACAGCTGGGGCAAGAAGAGCAACGCTTGCTGTCTGAGCGGACGCTCACGCTCGAACACCTTGCGCGTGAGGAGGCGGCGTTGCACGAGGTGGAAGAGCGCCGCCGGACGCTCGAAAGCATCGTGCAACAAGGAGAACAGAGAAAGCAGTTTCTCGCGCAACAGGAGCAGCAACACGCCTCTCGCGCCGCCGCCGCGCAGGATGAAGCCGCGGGCATTGACGAAAAACGCGCCCGCGCGCAAACCGAGCTGCAAGAACTGGAGCAGGAGAGCGTTTCTACTCTCGCAACCCTACAAGAAGAGGAAAGACTGCTGCAGGCCTGTGAACAGCACACCGGCGACTTGCAACGCGCGCTCGCTCAGCATGAGACGGTGGGGGAAACTATTAAGACGGACATTGTTGATCTGCTGACCCAGGAAGCGCACGTGCAAAACGCCCTCGCTTACGCGCGTCGACGCGCCAATGAAATCGAACAACGGCTCCACACGTTAACGCGTGAAGCCGAACGGATCACCGGTCTCCGCGCTGAAATTGAGCAGTCGTTAGCCGCGACGCAAACTCGGCTGGCGCACATCCGCGAGCGACTTGTGGTGGGCCAGCAACAGCGTGAAGCAAAGACGGGCGATTTACGCGAGGTTGCCAGTTCGGCTGAACAATTGGAAGGCGAACTCACTACCGCCTGGGCGCGTCAAGCCGAACTGCGTGCGCGTTTAGCGACGTTGCAAGAACTGGAAGAGGGCTTTGAGCAGTATCCGCAAGGCGTGCGCGCCATTATGGCGAATGCTGAGGCGGCGGTCGGTGTGCGCGGTGTGGTGGCGCAGGTCGTTGAAGTGCCGCAACTTTATGAACGCGCGGTGGCGGCGGTGCTGCGCGAAAAACTGGAATATGTAGTCGTGGCGCAAGTGGAAGATGGGCTCACGGCCGTTGCGTATCTCCGTGAAGCCGGCGCGGGCCGTGGCAGTTTTATTCCACTGCATCCGCGTGTCGGCCACGGCGCCGTCTATACCAATGGCAACGGTTATCACAATGGGTGTGGTCATCTGACAGCAGCAACCGAGGAGGTAAAACCACTGCTCGATTGTCTTCTGGTTGATCCACAGTACCAGGCTGTAGCGGAGTCTCTTTTGGGTGAAGCCGTGCTCGTGCCGAATCTCGAAGCCGGGTTTCAGTTATGGAGCCAGAACGGCGCGCGGCACACTTTTGTGACGTTGGATGGCGAGGTGATCTCGCCTCAAGGGATTATTAGCGGCGGCAGCGAAGGGTTTGCGGAAGAAGCGTTACTGGAAAGACGGCGAGAGATCCGCGCGTTGCGAGAAGAGGTTGAGCGGCAAGAGGCCGTAGTGGCTGAACTCGTCCGTCGCCGTCAAGACATGAAAACGAAGCAACAGGAACTCGAGGGGGAAATTCTGTTGCTGGAGATGGAAGCCCGCACGCTCGGACAAGAACGGGAGGCGCTGCAACGAGAAGAGGGGAAACTGGAAAGTGAACGCCGCCGCCTGCTTGATAAACAAGAAGGGGTCGCGTACGAAAGTCAGACGCTGCGCGACGAACAACAACCGCTCAGCCAAGAAATTTTCGCTCGTGAGGCTCGTGAAACTGAGCTGCGTGTCCGCCGTCAAGAGCGTGAGGCTGCTTTAGCCGTGTGGCAAGGAGAAATTGCCCAGGCTAAAGTGGAGCTGGAGCAACAGCGCACGCGTACGGATGAGCTACGCGTGCGCGTAGCCGAGCGGCGTGAACGACAACAGAGCCTGCGTGCGCAAATCCTGCGCGTCCATGAGCGGCAACGCGAGCTTGAGGAGCGGTTTTCTGTCTGTCAGTCAGAAATTGAGTCGGCGGCGCGGGCGATCGAACAGATAAACGGCTCAATGGCCGAATTGGTTGAGCGCTTATCCCAAACGGCGGAAGAAGTTGAGAGTACGGCGCAAGAACAGGCGGAACGCTTGGTGGCTTGTGAGCAATTGCGGCAGCGTGGACGAGATTACGACATGCGTCTGCAGCAGATACGCGAAGAACACGACCGCTTACAGGAGGAAAAAACCAGGACTGAAGTCAGGCTGGCGCAGAAACGGGGAGGGCAGGAACATATCGAAGCCACGGTGCGTGACCGGTATATGCTGACGATGGAAGAGGTCCTACCGCAGTATCAGGACGCTGTGATTGATGTGGCGGCCGGAGAGTCCCACAGGCAGGAATTACGCGAAAGACTTTCTCGCCTCGGTGAGGTCAACCCTGAAGCTGCAGCCGAGTTAGTTGAAGTAGAGCAACGATACACGTTTCTCCAGTCACAGGAGACTGATCTGCGTCGCTCGATGGACGACCTGCAAAAGACGATAGCCAAACTGAACCGTGAATCCCGTGAGCGTTTACGTGATACGTTTCTTCTCGTGGATGAAAAATTTCGGGAAGTCTATGCCCGCCTGGTCGAAGGCGGAAAAGCGCAGCTTTCGCTGACGAATGAAGCTGATTTATCTGAAAGCGGTATAGAAATTGAAGTCCAACCCCCGGGCAAACGCTTGCGTTCACTCCAATTGCTTTCTGGTGGAGAAAAGGCGCTGGCGGCGCTGAGTTTTACCTTTGCCCTGTTTTTAATTCGTCCAAGCCCGTTTTGCGTTTTAGACGAGGTGGACGCCCCGCTTGACGACGCAAACGTAGGCCGGTTTAACCAGCTCATCCGTGAAATGAGTGAGACAACCCAGATTATTCTCATTACTCACAATAAACGCACCATGGAGGCGGCGAGTACGCTGTATGGTGTGACAATGCAGGAGCCTGGGGTGTCTACGATCGTA
>DATLYA010000251.1:0-11572 GCA_035575235.1 Candidatus Methylomirabilota bacterium | reverse complement strand
GAGCTTTTCGGCTTCCGCGTCGGTCTCCGCCACACAAATAGTCTGCGCGAAGGCGCCGCGGTACGGGGATTCATCTTTTCCGCTCTTCGCCACGCGATCCCAGTACCCGTCAAGCAATTTTTTGCCGCGCAGATAACCGGTGAACGAAAGATACGAGTAGTTGTAATCGTTGTCGACGCAGAAATCCCAGGTCTCGATCGAACCGCCGCCAGGAATGTAAATTGGTGGATTTGGTTTCTGGATCGGCTTGGGCCACAGATTCACATAGCGAAGCTGATTGTATTTGCCGTCAAAAGCGAAGGGCTCTTCCTCATGCCAGGCCCGCATGATCAGCTCGTGAGCTTCGGCGTACTTATCGCGGGTGAGCGCGGGGATCTGCCCATAGCAGTAGTTGGTGTCCATCGAGGTGCCGACCGGAAAACCGGCCAGGAGGCGTCCGCCAGAAATCACATCAAGCATGGCGAACTCTTCGGCCACGCGCAACGGCGGATTGTACAGCGCGATGGAGTTGCCAATCACGGCAAGTGCAGCCTTGGAAGTGCGGCGTGCGAGACCAGCGGCAATAATATTCGGCGACGGCATGAGGCCGTACCCGTTTTGATGATGTTCGTTGCAGCCAATGCCATCGAACCCCAGCGACTCGGCGTATTCGAGCTGGTCCATGTACTCATGGTACACGTAATGCCCCTTCTGCGGATCGTAGAGTTTGTTGGGAATGTCCACCCAGACCGAATGATGTTTTTCCCGGAAATCATCCGGTAAGTACGGCCAAGGCATGAGGTTAAACCATGTAAATTTCATGAACGCCTCCTTCGCGCTGAGTGATAAATGAGGGAATGAATCCGTACCCGGCTCACTATTGATAAAGGACTCAATAAAAGATATTGATAGATGTGTCAATAGCAGAGGTAAGGAACAAGTAGTGTGAGCCGGCAAAGACGCGCGTCCTCATCCTCCGTTGGTCGGTAAGAACAGAGGCTGATCTTTCTTTTTCCAGCTCCAGGGTGAGGGCGTTTGTTTCTCGCCCACGGCGGCAACTACGTGCGGCACACTCAGAAAGAAAGCACCCCATGATCGCTACTCCCACCCTGGTCCCCAAAGTCGTACGTCCCCGGGCGCGCCGATTGTCTCCGTCAGAGCGGCGCGCGCAACTGCTGACCTGCGCCTTACGGGTGTTTGCGCGGCGCGGCTTAGGCGAAGCCCGCCACGCCGAAATCGCCAAGGAAGCCGGGGTCTCCGTCCCCACGGTGTTTTTTTACTTCCCGACTCGTACGGACCTGGTCACCGCCGTGCTCGATGAAGTGGAACGATTCTACTGCGATATGGCGGATCGCGTGCATGGACGAGACTTACCCGCCCCTCGCCTCCTGTTGGAGCATGGCGTCGCCTTCGCCAACTCTGTCGACACCCATTCCGACTATGCCCGCGTGTGGCTCGATTGGAGCACGGCGATCCGCGATGAGGTCTGGCCGCGTTATTTGCGGTTCCAGGATTATGTCGTTAAAGTCGTGGAGAGAACGATTCGGCGCGGGCAACGTGAGGGCGACTTCGCCGTCGACATTGACCCGGAAGACAACGCCCACTTAATGTTTGGCTCGGCGCATCTGATTGCGCAGATGAAGTTCACCCGACAGTCGTCTGCGCGCATCGAACGCTTTCTGCACACGCTCGTGCGTATCGCCATTGGCGGGCTGCCGCAGGACAACGGCAGGGCGAACGATAGACGGTCCGCTCCTCTACAACAAGAGAAGCGTCCCTCTTCTCTCGCACGCCGCCCATAAAAGACAGCGAGAGTGCTCCATGGTGCGTCAGGGCTCCATTTAGTTCTCGCTCTTGGCGAGCCAAGTTCCGTGGCGTCTTAAGCCATCTGGCGCAAGAAGAAAAATTTGCTATTCGCTGCCGTGAGGAGCATGTCATGGATTTGAGCAAATTAGGGGTCCTGGGTTTTCTTGATGGGCTCACCGGACCAGAAGTGCGCCGGTTCGCCCATACAGTCGAACAATTGGGCTATAGTGTGTTGTGGATTCCGGAGGTTATGGGCCGGGAGATTTTCTCAACGGCAACATACGTGCTAAGCCAAACAGAGCGCATAGCGGTCGGCACGGGCGTCGCCATCGCGTTTTCCTATGAGCCGATCGTGGTTGCTGGCGTAGCCAAAACGCTCGGCGAACTCTTTGAGGACCGGTTTATTCTTGGGCTAGGAGTAAGCAATCAACTGGCCAACACCAGACGCGGCGTCGCCTACGAGAAGCCGCTGCGCTTTATGCGGGAGTATCTGGCGAGAATGAAAGCTGTGCCGTACAATGCGCCCGCGCCGCGGCAAGAACCGCCGGTCGTGATCGCGGCGATGATGCCGAAAATGCTGCAACTCGCAGCCACGGCCGCTCAAGGCACGCTCACTTATTTCACCACCACAGAGCAAATCGCCCGCACGCGCGAGGCGCTCGGTTCCAATCCGTGGCTCTGCGCGATTCAGGCTGTGATCCTGGAAACCGAGGCGCCCAAAGCGCGGACGCTGGCGCGGCGCTATATGAAAACCTATCTGGCCATTGATCACTATGTCCACCGACTCAAAGGGGTCGGCTACACTGAAGAAGACTTTGCTCATGGCGGCAGCGATCGTCTCGTCGATGCGATCGTGGCGTGGGGCGACGCCGCAACCATTCGTGAACATGTAGACAAGCAATTCGCCGCAGGCGCGACGCACGTCAGCATTCTGCCGTTGCATCCCGACGGCGGTCTCCGCCCTGACGAACGCGCGCTGGAAGCGCTGGCGCCGCGATAACGGAGGAGCCCCTTGTCGCGCACGAATGGAACCTCAAATGGGTGGGGGCGCGGTTGCCTCGCTCCCACCACCGCTTCTCTAGCACCGGACGCGATCAGCAAAGTTGTTTAGGGTATTTACACCGCCTCAGGCGGAGCAAGTGTATCAACTTCAGCTAGTTCTGCAGGCGTTAACTTCCAGTTTGCCGCCGCAGCATTAGCGCGCACCTGCTCAGGGGTTGTCGCGCCGGCGATCACCGAAGACACACAGGCGTGCGACGCGAGCCAGGACACCGCCAGCTCGAGGAGCGTATGACCATGTTGCTCGGCAAAGGCTTGTAGCGCTTCGACCTTTGTAAAATTCTCGTCCGACGCCAACCCTTTGAAGCGGGCCATCATAGCCAGGCGCGTCCCAGGGGCGAACTCTTCTCCGCGCCGGTACTTGCCGGTGAGCATCCCGCTGGCGAGCGGGAAATAAGGCAACTGTCCGAGGCCATATTTGTCGCATGCGGGGATCACGTCGCGTTCAGCCTCGCGCTTCAAGAGGCTCCACTCATTCTGCGCCGTGACAAAATTGACGAGATGACGTTCTTGGGATATGGCCGTTGCTTCGGCAATTTGCGCGCCGGAAAGATTAGAGCAGCCAATCGCACGCACTTTTCCCTGACGCACCAGTTCATCTAACACGGCAAGGGTCTCTGCCAGCGGCGTCTTGGGATCGGGGAAATGATACTGGTAGAGGTCGATATAATCCGTGCGCAGGCGGCGGAGGCTGTCTTCCACACACTTCATAATGTACGCGCGATCCGCCCACGACTCTTTGCTTTGCTGCACGTAGGCGATGCCGCCAAATTTCGTCGCCAGCACGATCTCTTTCCGGCGCGGCCCAAGCGTCTGGCCGATGAAATCTTCTGATTGAGTGTTGCCATACAGATCCGCCGTATCAAAAAAGGTAATGCCGGCGTCAAGCGCGGCATTGATGACGGCGCGACTCGCCGCCAGGTCGATTTTCATGCCGAAATTGTTGCAGCCCAGGCCAACGAGACTTGCCTGAATCCCGGATCTCCCCAATGGACGTTTTTCCACTTTCGCTTCCTCCTTTTTTACACAATCTGAGAACGAGACGCCCCGCTGGGGCGTCTCTACAAAAGGACATTCCCGCAAGCAGGCCCTATGAGCATTATTCCGTTGCCGCGAACCGATCGAGATGATAATCAGCATCACCAAATGTTTGTATGATTGTAGTAAGCCGTCGAAACGTATGACTTATTTTCAGTTCCTCAGTCAGGCCCATGCCGCCGTGCAGTTGCACGGATTCCTGACTAATATGCCGACAGGCGTCGGCAATCTTTATTTTCGTCGCCGACACGACATGCTTCCGTTCGCCGGCGTCAACGTTGTCCACTTTCGCACAGGCGAGGCACGCCATCGACTTCGCCTGTTCGTAGCTGATCAGCATGTCCACCATGCGGTGTTGTAGGGCTTGAAAGGTCCCAATCGGGACGCCGAATTGTTTGCGCGTTTTGAGATATTCCAGCGTCGCCTCGTTAGCGTATTTCATCGCGCCCACCGCTTCAGCGCACAGCAACGCCGTCGCATAATCAACGACTTCTTCGATCAGCGGCAACGCCTCGCCCTCCTTCCCAAGCAGCGCCCCGGCGGGAACCGTCGCGCCGGAAAAGCTGATATCCGCCGCCCGCAAATTATCCGCCGTGCGATAGGGTTTGAGCGTCACTCCCGGTGCATTCCGGTCCACAAGAAAGAGGCTGACGCCTTTTTCATCAGTTTCATTCCCAGACGTACGCGCCGACACTACCAGCTTATCAGCGCTTGGCGCATGCAAGACAACGCATTTTTCCCCATCGATGATATAGCCGCCGCTCGCCTTCTTCGCGCGCACCGCTACATGCGCCAGGTTGTAGCGAGACCCGCGTTCCGTGTGCGCAAAGGCCAGTTTCAGTTTCCCTTCGATGAGCGCCGGTAAAAGAGTCTTCTTTTGCGCTTCGGCGCCGCCGCGCGCGATCAACTGACCGCCTACTCCTACCGTTGCAAGATACGGCTCAACCACGAGCCCCTCGCCAATCGCTTCCATGACGGGCATCACATCGATGGCGTTGCCGCCGAAGCCGCCGTACTCGCTGGCGAACGGCAGGCCAAGCAATCCCATGTGCGCAAACGCCGACCAGACCTGCTCGCTGTATCCCGCCGCAGACGCCAGAATCGCTTTGCGCGCTTCAAAGGTGTAGTCTTTGGCGATAAATTGTTTGACGCTGTTAGCGAGTAACTGTTGCTCCTCAGAATAGTCAAAGTTCACAGTATGTTCTCCCGTTCCCTATCTCTCTATCTCTATCTCACAGCCCTAAACTCATCTTCGCAATAATATTCCGCTGAATCTCATTCGAGCCGGCGTAAATCGTCGTTTTCCGGTAATTGAAATAGCGCGGCAGCAAGCGTGCGGTGAAGTGATCGAAGTCCGTCGCGTTATTGAGCGGTTGGAGCGGTTGCGCCAGCGGCCCCGCCGCTTCCACCATCAACTCGGTCAGCGCTTGTTGGATTTCCGTGCCCTTGATTTTCAACAACGAGACTTCTGCTCCTGGCGCGCGTCCGCCGCGGAGCTGATCAAGGAAGCGAAGGTTGGTAATCTCTAAGGCCATCAACTCAACTTCCACCCGCGTCAGCTTGTCGCGGAAGCGCGTATCCTCGATAAGGGGTCTGCCGTTTTTCCTCTGCTGCGCGGCCAGGGCTTTGACTCTGGCCAGTTCCCGCTTCGAGCCGCCAATGCCGCCAGTGCCCAGCCGCTCATACCCGAGCAGATACTTCGCGACGGTCCAACCGTCGCCTTCCTTATGCACCAGGTTCTCGGCTGGCACGCGCACGTCATCAAAAAACACCTCGTTCACTTCGTGACCTTCGTCCATGAGCACGAGGGGCCGGACCGTAATGCCAGGCGTCTTCATGTCAAACAGCAGAAAGGAAATGCCTTCCTGCCGTTTTGGCGCATTCGGGTCGGTGCGCACCAGACAGAAGATCCAGTCAGCATGGTGCGCCCACGTCGTCCAGATCTTCTGGCCATTGACGATGTAATAATCACCATCTCGGACAGCACTGGTTTTGAGCGACGCCAGATCCGACCCTGACCCTGGTTCGGAGTAGCCCTGGCACCAGAAGACGTCGCCATTGTAGATGCCAGGGAGAAAACGTTGCTTCTGCGCTTCGGTGCCGAAGCGCAGCAACACGGGAGCGCACATCTTCAAGCCAAAAGGCACGAGCGGGGGAGCGCCGGCATACGCACATTCTTCTTCAAAGAGGTAGCGTTGCACGACCGTCCAGGGTTGGCCGCCCCACTCTACCGGCCATTCCGGCGCAATCCAGCCCTTTTTCGCCAGAATCTTGTGCCAGCGGAGGAGATCGTCCTTACTCAGCTCCTGGTAATTGACCACCTTCTCGCGCAAATCTGCGGGAAGATTGGCGTGCAGCCAGGCGCGCACTTCGTCGCGAAACGCGAGTTCTTCGGGCGAATAGTTCAGGTCCATAGCGGCTCCTCGAGAGATATTGCGGCATTATGTATCAGGCTGACCCAGAATTCCTAGTCCACTTTATCGGATTGTGAGGCGCAGACGGCTTTGCTAGAGAGTGATGAGGTGCGCGCAAACGACTTCGAGCGCCTCACGTCCAAAGGAGTTCCAATGGTCAAACGCATCTATTTCAACGCCTTTCATATGAACTGCGTCGTGCATCAGTCGCCAGGCTTGTGGGTGCACCCTGACGATAAAATGCACCAGTATACGGATCTGCAGGTGTGGGTGGACCTCGCGAAATTGCTAGAGCGGGGCAAGTTTGACGCGCTATTTCTGGCCGACGTCGTCGGCGTGTACGATGTCTATCGCGGCAACCGCGAGGCAGCGGTCACGCAGGCGGCGCAGATTCCGGTAAATGATCCCATGTTGTTAATCCCGGCGATGGCGTACGCGACCGAGCACCTCGGGTTTGCATTCACGAGTTCGATGCTGCAATATCCGCCATTCACCTTTGCCCGGCTCATTTCCACGCTCGATCATCTCACCAAAGGCCGGATTGCCTGGAACGTAGTGACCTCGTATCTCGACAGCGCGGCGCGCAACTATGGTCAACCGGCGCTCTCGCAGCACGATAAGCGGTATGACATTGCCGATGAATATCTTGAGGTCTGCTACAAGCTCTGGGAGTCCAGTTGGGCGGATGACGCCGTGCTTAAGGACCGCCAACGCCGCATCTACGCCGATCCAGCCAAAGTGCGAGACATCCGCCACGAGGGAACATATTTCAAAGTCAACGGCTGTCATCTGTCGGAGCCGTCGCCCCAGCGGACGCCGTTGTTGTATCAAGCAGGCGCCTCAGCGCGTGGCAGAGAGTTTGCGGCGCGGCACGCCGAATGTGTGTTTGTCATTGGCTCGACGCCGGCGATTGCGGCGCAGTACATTCACGACATCCGCACAAAAGCGCGCCAACAAGGGAGAAATCCTGAGGAAATTCTCGGTTTTGCTTATGTCAAAGTCGTGACGGCGGGAACGGAAACCGCAGCGCGCAAGAAGTACGACGAGTTCTTTGAACAGGTCAGTTACGATGGCGGCCTCGCCTTGATGAGCGGCTGGAGCGGGATTGATTTTGGTCAGTTCGACCCCGAGCAACCGCTTGAATACATCGAAACCAACGCGATCCGCACGCTCGTCCACAGTTTCACCGAGGCGGACCCGAGTCGGAAATGGACCATGCGCGATCTGGCCAAATATGTCGGCATTGGCGGCGCGGGACCCGTGCTTGTCGGCGCGCCGGAGCAGATTGCCGACGCGTTGCAAGAATGGATCGATGCAGGAATAGATGGATTTAACCTGGCCTATGCAATCACCCCTGGCTCATTTGAAGATTTTATTGAAGGCGTGGTTCCAGTGCTGCAACGGCGTGGACTGATGCAACAAGAATATCAAGACGGAACGCTACGGGAAAAACTGTTTGGCAAAGGCCGCGCCCGGCTACAGGCTCCACATCCCGCCGCGCGCTGCCGGCAAGAAAGCAAGGAGACCATCGCCATAAGATCAAACCTCCAACCCCAAAGTAGAGATCAAAACAATCTTTCCGTAGCGAAATAGCCTGATAGTTTCAAGCAACAGAAAAACATAAAGTGATGAAAGCAGCAGCTCGGTGAGGAAAGTCGCGTATGAGCACAGCAACAACGACGCCCTCGATAGAAAAGAATTTATACGATGAAGACTTCTACGAATGGCTACTGACAACCGCAACTCTGCTGCGGCAACGGCGCTTCGCGGACATTGACGTTGAGCATCTCGTGGAGGAGTTGGAGGGCATGGCAAGCGCGAACGCTGGTCGCTGAAGAGCCATATCCGTAATGTCATCTTTCATCTGCTCGAGTGGCGCTATCAGCCTGACAGGCGCAGCCCCTCGTGGCGGCAGTCGATTCGTAATGGGCGGCTCGAGATCCCCGAACTCTTGCGCGATAGTCCGAGTCTAAAGAGGCTTGTTTCTACAATGCTGAATGACGCATACCTAAATCGAACCACACGAGAGTGGCACAGTGCCGGACAGGAAGTTTTGGTGGCACAGGCCTCTGGCCTGTGCGCGCCGCCAGGATGGCTGCGCCACCAGAAGCCACACTACCCAGTGCGGTGTACGAATGTTGTGTGGTCTGATTTAGCCGCACGGGCGGACGCCCTCGATGAGACAGGGCTCAGTGAAGAGACGTTCCCGTCACAATGTCCCTTCCCGGTCGAGCAAGTGCTCGATGCTACGTTCTGGCCGGACTGATGACCATACTCCCTCATCCGCCCATCCACTCCGATCAAGCTCCGCAGGTAGGATCTGGCTCTTGCCGATCGATCACAGCTTTGAAATAAAGATGTTATGAAGCGCTACTTTCTCGTCAACCTCAAGCTGGAGAGGACGACGCGGCGGCGGCCGATCGCACCTGTCCCCTGTGAAAAAAGGAGGTACGATGTCACTCGATCTACTTATTAAAAACGGCACGGTCATCGACGGCTCGGGCATGCCGCGTATGCGCGCTGATGTGGGCATTGCCAACGGCAAGATTGCCGTAATCGGCAAACTCCGAGACGGAGCCAGGCAGGTGCTCGATGCCGAAGGGCATGTGGTCGCTCCTGGTTTCATTGACGCGCATACGCATATGGATGCGCAGGTCTTTTGGGACCCCCTGGGCACGTGCTCCTGTTGGCACGGCATCACCAGCGTGGTGATGGGGAATTGTGGATTTTCTCTGGCGCCGTGCTCAGAAAAAGACAAACTCCTTGTCATGCGCAATCTGGAGCGAGCTGAGGATATTGCGCCCGAAGCGATGGAGGCGGGCATCACGTGGAGCTGGACGACGTTTCCAGAATACCTTGACGCCGTGGACCGCCTGCCCAAAGGCATCAACTATTCCGCGTATATGGGACATTCCGCCCTGCGCACTTATGTGATGGGAGAGCGGGCGTTTACCGACGCCGCCACACCCGACGATTTAGAAGCAATGAAGCGCGAAATGCGTAATGCAATCCGTGCGGGCGCCATCGGCTTCACCACCTCACGCACCCGTAATCATCAAACGCCAGACGGGCAACCAGTGGCCAGCCGCCTGGCGACGTGGGATGAGGTGCGGCAGCTCGTTGGGGTTATGGGCGAACTTGGCGCAGGCATCTTTGAAATCGCCACGGAAGATACGGGACTGGCGCCGGAACGGATTCAAGAATTTCTCAATCGCCTGAAAGCGCTTGCGCTTGATACTGGCGTGCCGGTCACCTTCGGCATGTTCAGTAGCCGCAAAGCGCCGGATTACTGGCGTCATTATTATAATCTGGCGCAAGAAACGGTGGCGGCGGGCGGACGCATGTTCGTGCAGGCGCACAGTCGGGCGCTCAATGTTTTGCTATCGTTTGAAACAGTGACGCCGTTCGACAAGCTGCCAGTGTGGCGCGACATTCGCAAACTCCCACTTGCGGAGCAAGAGGCCAAGTTGCGCGATCCTGAGCTCCGCCGACGACTCATCGCCGCGTACTATGACACGCCGCGCGGTTCCAAACGCGTCGTTGGAGCCGAGGCGCGACCTACCAATCCCAAATGGTTGTTACTCCTGGATAAACCGAACCCACCGCATCGCTCGCTGGGGGAGCTCGCAGCGGAACAGCATAAAGATCCCCTCGAAGTCTTCATCGATGCGGCGTTGGCGAAGAATCTCAAGCAATTCTTCCTGCAGCCGTTGGCTAACGAGAATGAAGAACATGCATTGGAGATGATTAAGCACCCCAATGCCGTTGTCACATTCTCGGACTCCGGCGCGCATGTGTCACAGATCATGGACTCGTCTTTACAGACGCATCTCCTGGCGTACTGGGTGCGCGAGAAACAAGCAGTGACCTTAGAAGAGGCTGTGCGGATGCTGAGCCTCGTCCCGGCGTCCTACTGGGGGCTCACGGGGCGCGGGCTGCTGCGTGAGGGATGGAATGCTGATGTTGTTGTCTTCAATCCCGATACGATCTCACCGGCGATGCCGGAGTTGACCTATGACCTGCCCGCGGGCGCGCGGCGCCTCAAACAAAAAGCTACAGGCATCATGGCCACCATCGTCAACGGCGAGGTGGTGCTGCGCAACAATGAGCACACCGGCGCCCTGCCGGGCAAATTACTGCGTGGGCCGCTGGCGGGGAAATAATCCTCTACCCTTGCGAGCGTGGGTTCTCTCTCTCGTCAAGGGTAGTGATACGAAGCGAAGTCAAGCTGTCATTGCGAGCGGAGCGAAGCAGTCCTTGTCTTTCCTGAGAGATTGCTTCGTCGTCTGCGACTCCCCGCAATGATATTCCTTCCTTAGCGCAACCTATGGTTGCGCATTCCATAGCGAAGGGCGTACGCCCCTCGCCTCTCTCGAGCAACCAAAGCTCTCTTAGTTCAGCTTGTAGAACTGTATCGCGCTTTCGGCCAATACTTGCCGCCGATACTTCTCCGGCAGCTTCTCGGCAATCATTCGCGGCGCGCCAGGAAAGTACCCGTCTGGATGAGGATAATCGGTCGCCCACAGAATCCGGGTTGGGCCAAGGTATTCTGCGAGCACCGAGAGACAGCCCTCCACCGGCTCAAAGGCGATCCAGCACTGTCGTTTAAAATACTCGCTCGGCGGCAACTTCAGGGTCGTGTCATTGAAGACGCCGTTATCGTCGAAGTGACGATCCATGCGATCCAGCCACGAGGCAACCCACCCGCCGCCTGACTCCAGAAACGCGAAGCGTAGCTTCGGGAACCGCTCACAGACGCCGCCCCAGATAATGCTTAAGCTCGCCAGCATCATCTCGACCGTGTGAGAAACGATGTGCTTGGCACCCGGGCTCTCAAAGCGATCGACGCCTGCCGCCGGCATGCCGCCAGTGCCTTCATGGATGCCGATGGCGAAATCAAGCTCCTGCGCTTCAGCCCAAAACGGATCATACGCCGGGTCGCTCAGCATGCGATTATTGTAAGGATTGGGACGGAGAAAGCCGCTGCGCATGCCCAAGTGGTTGCGCGCGTATTTCATTTCTTCGATCGCCAGCTCGACGGACTGCATCGGCAGCATGGCCACGCCAAAGAGGCGATCTGGATACGGTTTGCAATAATCCGCCAACCAGCGATTGTAGGCGCGGCACACCGCCGCCGCGAGCTCGGGGTCCTGAATCGCTCCGGACAGCAACCCCAAAGTAGGATAGAGAAACACCGCGTCGATGCCATCAAGGTCCAGGTCAGCAATGCGCGCATGCGGATCAAACCCGCCTTTTCGGCCTTCGACGTAGCGAAT
>DATLYA010000250.1:0-10439 GCA_035575235.1 Candidatus Methylomirabilota bacterium | reverse complement strand
GGCGGACGAGGAACGCGTTTACGTCCCCTCACGGAGACACGACCCAAACCGATGATTGAGATTCACGGCAAGCCGTTTCTCGAATATCAAATCGAACAGCTTCGTGAGCAAGGATTCGAGCGTATTTTATTGCTCCTCGGCTATTTACCGGAGGTGGTGCGCGATTATTGTGGTGATGGCCGTCGCTGGGGGGTGAAAATCTCCTATTCCATATCGGCGGTGGAGGATGAAACCGGACGCCGCATCCAGTTAGCAGCGCCGTTCTTAGATCCCTATTTTCTCTTGCTGTACTGCGACAACTATTGGCCTATGCAGATAGAGAAGATGTGGCGACGGTTCGTTGACGCCGACGCGCTCGCCATGATTACGGTGTACACCAACCGAGACGGCTATACGCGAAACAGCGTGCAAGTGGACCATGAGGGGTACGTCACAGTCTATGATAAGAGCTGTATGAGTCCTAACTTGCAGGGGGTGGAGATCAGCTACGCCATACTCAACAAGACGGCCCTCTGTCTGCTTCCTGATCCTGACGCTAATGTATTATTGGAAGAATCATTATATCCACAACTGGCCCAGCGACGGCAGTTGTTGGCCTATGTCACGGATCACCGCTACTACAGCGTTGGCGCGTTTCATCGCCTGCCCTTGACCGAAGCTTTTCTCGCCCGCCACCCGACCGTGATCCTTGATCGTGATGGCGTCCTGAACAAGAGACCCCCCCAGGCGCAATACGTCCGGACGTGGGAGGAATTTACCTGGCTCCCGGGGGCGAAAAAGGCGTTGCGCTTACTCAAGCAGGCGGGCTATCGGGTGATTGTCGTCTCCAACCAGGCGGGAATCGCCCGTCACGCGCTGAGCGAGGCAGATCTACAAATTATCCATGAGAGAATGCAGCGTGAGGCGGTGGAAGCGGGCGGAGAAATCGCTGCAATTTACTATTGCCCGCACGATTGGGACGCTGGCTGCGAGTGCCGAAAACCCAATCCCGGGCTCTTCTTCCAAGCCCAACGGGCATGGCACCTGGACTTGACCCGTACTCCTTTCATCGGAGACGACGAGCGCGACGCACAGGCCGCTGCAGCAGCTGGATGCCCTTTTTATGCTGTCTCGGCTGAGAGGTCGCTCCTTGATATCGTCCACACAGCACTGCCCCACTTCTAACCGCAGATAACCGCAGAGAAAGGACGAAACCATGCCAAGCTCACAACGCGTGCTTGTGACTGGTCATAACGGCTATATCGGCTCAATTCTCACACCGCTGTTGCAGCAAGCCGGGTACGAAGTAGTCGGACTGGATACCGGCTATTTTCGCTACTGCACCCTGGTTCCAGACGGACTTCCTACGCCGGCTATCCATAAGGATATCCGGGATGTGACGCCGGACGATCTTCAAGGATTCGCCGCTGTTGTGCATCTGGCCGCGTTAAGCAATGACCCAATCGGGAATCTGAACGCCCAATGGACAGAAGCGATCAACTTTCGCGCTTCCGTCCGTTTAGCGGAGTTAGCGCGAGCCGCAGGCGTAGAGCGCTTTCTCTTCTCTTCTTCCTGCATCATGTACGGCATGGCCACGGCAGAAGTCGTGACCGAAGAATCGCCGCTCGATCCCAAGACAGAGTATGCACGCTCGAAGGTCCGTAGCGAGCACGCCATCGCCGAGCTGGCGAAAGATGGGTTTTCGCCCACCTTTCTGCGTAATGGCACGGTCTACGGCCTCTCGCCGCGCATGCGTTTCGATACCGTCTTTAATGATCTTGTCGGAGCGGCCGTGACCACAGGGCAAATCGTCGTCTATAGCGACGGAAAACCCTGGCGGCCCGTAGTGCACGTGCGGGATGTGGCGCGGGCGTTCCTCACCATCCTCCAGGCGCCGCTCGCAGATGTCCACAATCAAGCCTTTAATATCGGCGCTGATCATCTGAATCAGCAAATCGGCGCATTGGCTGAGATCGTCGCTGAGGTCGTCCCCGGGTGTCGAGTCGAGATTCGCGCCCAGCCGGGCGCTGATCAACGAACCTACAAGACGAGTTTTGGCAAATTCGCCCGGACGTTCCCTCACTTCGAGTTTCACTGGACCGCCGAGCTCGGGGCGCGAGACCTCTATCGCAGCTTTCAACACATCGGCTTGCAGTATAGCGACTTTGTAGACAAACGATTTACCCGGTTGCGGTGGTTGCGGCACTTGCTCGACACGCGCAGCCTTGATGAAGCGCTGCGGTGGCGAGAGGAATCGGAGGAGTCGGCCCATGATTGAAGGCGTCAAAATTATCCCCCTGCGTCAAATCGTCGACGAACGGGGCAAAATCATGCACATGCTCAAGGCCACAGACCCGCATTTTCTGGGTTTTGGAGAAATTTACTTTTCCTGTGCGTGGCCGGGAACGATCAAGGCCTGGCATATTCATCAGAGCATGACCATAAACAATGCCGTTCTCAGCGGGCGCGCCAAACTCGTGATGTATGACCTCCGCGAGGGCTCGCCGACCAAAGGGGAGCTTCAGGAAGTTTTCTTTGGCGAGGACAATTACTGCCTCGTCCAGATTCCTCCCGGCATTGCCAACGGGTACAAGGCCTACGGCGACAAGCTGGTTATTCTCGCCAACTGTGCGACCGAGCCGCACGACCCGCAAGAAATGTTGCGACTCGATCCTTTCACTTCCACGATTCCCTACGATTGGGGGCTGAAACATGGCTAATGCGTGGAATGGCGCACCGCCCCGGCTCGTCATGGCTCGTGCTCCCTTGCGCGTCAGCTTTGCCGGCGGAGGGACTGACCTGGCGGCATTCTATGAGCACGACTATGGCGCAGTGCTGAGCACAGCCATCAATAAATATATCTACGTCACCGTGAAGCGGCACGGGGAAGTGTTCAACGAGCCAATCCGCGTGAATTACTCGAAGAGCGAGCAGGTCCAACGTATTGACGAGATCGAAAATAACATCGTGCGTGAGTGCCTGCGATTTCTGGAGATCGACCCCCCAATCTATATCAGCACAGTGGGCGACCTGCCGGCGTCAACCGGCCTCGGCGGGTCAAGCAGCTTCGCCGTCGCCCTGTTGAACGCCCTGCACGCGTTTCGCGGCGAACGGGTCTCGGCGGGGCAATTGGCGGAAGAGGCTTCGTATATTGAGATCGACGTGCTGAAAGAGCCGATTGGGAAACAAGATCAGTACGCCGCCGCTTTTGGCGGCCTCAATTTTTTCTGTTTTAAACCCGGCGGCGGCGTCACCGTAGAACCGCAGCGTTTGGTGAATGGGACGCTGCATGAGCTGTTTGCTCACCTCTTGCTCTTCTGGACAGGACACCAGCGTGATGCCAGCGCCGTCTTGCGGGAGCAAAGAGTCAACACTCCACAAAAGCGACAGGAATTGCTCACGATGCGGGCCAATGCTCACCAGTTACAGGAGATTGTGGGCGCGGGGCGCTGTAACCTGCGGGCGTTCGGACGCGTGCTGCACGAAAGTTGGCAACTCAAGCGACAGCTGGCGAGCACCATTACAACCAGCCAAATCGACGCCTGGTATCGTCGAGCTATGGAAGCCGGCGCCGAAGGGGGCAAACTCTGTGGCGCCGGCGGCGGCGGGTTCTTGCTCTTTGTCGTGCTGCGTGAGCGTCAGGCCGCCGTGCGGCAAGCCCTGTGTGAGCTGACAGAAGTTCCTGTTGGACCTGAAGTGCATGGCTCGCAGATTCTTTATATGGAGTAACCTCATATGGTCAACGGTGATGCGGTGAATGAGAATGGACAGCGATGCGCACGCTGTATTCTCTGTAAAGAACAGAGCGTAGAACAGTTTCTCGACCTGGGGTGCTCAGCGCTCGCCAATAAATTTCTTTCCCCACAAGAGCTGTCTCACATGGAGCCCACGTATCCGCTGCGCACGGGATTTTGCCGCCGATGTGGGCACGTGCAATTGATGGAAGCTGTGCCGCCGCGAGCCATGTTCGAGGACTATCTCTATATTTCTTCAGCCTCCGACACTCTGAAGGCGCATCTCTATGAACTCAGCGCGCTGCTCGTCCAGCGACACCGGCTGCAGGCCAGTGACCTTGTGATTGACATCGGGTGTAATGACGGAACCTTGCTCAAAGGGTTCCAACGCCACGGGGTGCGCACGCTTGGCGTTGATCCCGCAGTGAACTTAGCTGCTCTGGCGCAAGAGGAAAACATCGATCGGTATGTTGGCTTTTTTACCGCGACGACAGCGCAAGAAATTCGTCGGCGGTGGGGACAGGCGTCGGTCATCACCGCCACGAACACGTTTCCGCATATCCCGGACCTCCATGATTTTGTGGAGGGCGTCAAAACCGCCCTGGCGCCGCAGGGGGCGTTTGTCATCGAGGCGCACTATCTACTGGATCTGCTTGACCAATGCGCCTTTGACACCATCTATCATGAACATGTGTCGTATTGGGCCTTACGACCGATGATAACGCTCTTTGCCCAGCACGGCTTAGAGGTCGTGCACGCCGAGCGTGTGCCGCTTCATCATGGGCAGCTGCGCGTGACAGTCCGGCGGACGGGAGTCGGTTCTGTTCATCCCTCGGTCTCTGACTTACTGTCGTTTGAGCAGGCCCGGCAGCTGGATCAGTTTGCGACGTACCAGAAATTTGCCGACCAGACACAGAAACTGAAAGTTGACTTACAAAGTACTTTGGCTCGACTGCGTAGCCAGGGAAAGCGGGTGGTCGGCTATGGCGCCCCGGCCAAAGGAAATACTTTACTCAGTTTCCTTGGCCTCGGCCCTGAACTTGTCGAATACATCGTAGACCGCAGCCCCCTCAAACAGGGACGCTATACCCCTGGGGTTCATATTCCGGTCGTCGCTCCCGAGCGTTTACTGCTCGACCAGCCGGATTATGTGTTGCTGTTGGCCTGGAACTTTGCCGAGGAAGTACTGAGGCAACAGGGCGAGTATCGGCGGCGGGGTGGGAAGTTTATCCTTCCGGTGCCGGAGGTCAAAATTCTCTAATAAACGGACTTCTCGCAGTCGGCTCAAATGGCCTAATGAACTTTGACGAGCAAGATAGGCGATAGTAATTCTGGCGGCATGGGCTTCCAGCCCGTGCCCTGAACAGGCTGGAAGCCTGTCCTACCGACGCAGTTCCAGCATCGATTTTGTATGGCAAAACCCATGAGCGCTTCCAACTTGATAGCGGCTGGACTGGAAGCTTGCAGGCGGGATTGCGTATGCATGGCAGGGAAACTGTAAGCGTGAGTAATCAAGCGGCGACCCCAGAGGTCGAGCTGTCCGCTGTAGGCGAAGCAATGTATCGGTTCATTACGCAGCTCTACCCTATTTGCCGTAGCCTTACCGGCGACGGCGTGCGGGCAACGCTCAAACTGATTCAGGAACAGATTCCTCTCACCATCCGTGAAATCCCCTCTGGCACTCCGGTGTTTGACTGGACTGTGCCGCCAGAGTGGAACATCAGAGACGCCTATATTAAAAACATGCGCGGTGAACGGGTGGTCGACTTTCGCCAGTGTAATTTGCATGTCGTCAGTTATAGTACGCCAGTCCGTAAACGAGTGTCCTTGGAAGAATTGAAGGCGCATGTCTTTACCCTTCCCGAGCATCCCGAATGGATTCCCTATCGTACGTCTTACTATCATCGGGATTGGGGATTTTGTCTGAGCCACCGGCAGTTGCTCGGGCTGCAGGACCAGGAATATGAGGTGTGTATCGACGCCTCTCTGGAGGACGGTCATTTAACCTATGGCGAGTATTATCTTCAGGGTGCACAAACAGATGAAGTACTGATCTCGTGCCACGTGTGTCATCCCTCGTTGTGCAATGATAATCTTTCGGGGATTGCACTCGTCACGTTCTTGGCTACATACGTAAGCTTCCTCTCGCGAAGATATTCGTACCGCTTTCTCTTCATTCCTGGCGCGATTGGATCGATCGCCTGGCTCTGTCTCAACGAAAGCCGGCTCTCTGCTATAAAGCATGGTTTCGTGGTAGCCGGCGTCGGCGATGCAGGACGCTTCACCTATAAAAAGACTCGCCGCGGCGACGCGGAAATAGATAGAGCTGTCGCTCACGTCTTAAAGCATTCCGGCCACGATTATGCAGTGATGGACTTTTCCCCTTATGGATATGATGAGCGCCAATTTTGTTCGCCCGGATTTAACCTGCCCATGGGCTGCGTCATGAGAACGCCGCACGGGCAGTACCCTGAATATCATACCTCAGCCGATAACCTCAGTTTTGTCCACCCGCACTCCCTGGCCGATTCGCTGGCGAAATGTATATCTACGGTGTCTATTTTAGAAAATAACAAAAAGTATATGAACCAGAATCCCAAATGTGAGCCGCACTTAGGAAAAAGAGGACTGTATCAAAAGATCGGCGGCCAGACAGATAAAAGGATCAAGGAGCTTGCGCTGCTATGGGTTCTGAATTTTTCCGACGGCAGTCATACCTTACTCGATATCGCAGATAAGTCGCAGTTAGAGTTTCACGCCATCAAAATGGCTGCAGATGCTTTGCTGAAATATGGCCTTTTGAAAGAATCCAGGGAATAAACTTTGTTAATCATCAAGGAGTTTACCACGAGAGAAAAGCGCCTCTTCGTTGGACGAAAACCTTGGCGCCGGCTACCCGCAGCTGACGATATGAATACCGAATATCCAGCCTTAGTGAGAGTAAAACTTTGTTGAAAGAGAACGGAGCTGAACTCCAGGTCCGCGCCTTTTTAGAAGAATAGAAGCAAGAAAAGAGAGCGAAACTACTCTTCCGCTCCCGCTCATGACACGAGAGCCAGGGGACGAAAGCGAAAGAGTCGGACCCAGATGAAGTGAGAACAGTGATGGGACAACGAACACTGCGTTTCGGCGTTATCGGCGCCGGGAAATTTGCTGAAGTCTGTCACGTTCCTGGGCTGCAGTCGCATCCTCAGGCTGAGGTGGTAGCCTTGTGTGGCCGCCGCTACGACCATGTCCGCGCCATGGCCGACCGCCTCGGTGTTCCCGATATCCACACCGACTACCGCGAGCTGTGCGCTCGTGATGATGTCGATGGCGTGACCATCGTGACGCCGAATGTCTGCCATGCGGAGCAGGCCATTACAGCACTACAGTGTGGGAAGCACGTCTTGTGTGAAAAGCCATTAGCAATGAACCTTGCTGAAGCGCGTAAGATGGTCCACGCAGCGGAGGCGAGCGGAAAGGTTCACCAAGTGGCCTTCACGTTCCGCTACACCTACAGCGTGCAAGAGCTGCGACGGCGAGTGCGCAGAGGAGACATTGGGCAACCCTACTACCTCCGTATCCAATACGATGGGTGGGATGGATTGCGGCCTGATTGGAAGGTCAGCTGGCAGGAGAAGCTGGCTGTGGCGGGCGGAGGAATGCTCTACAACTTGGGGTCTCATCTCTTCGACATAGCAAGCTATATTCTTGGACCTCTCAAAACGGTCACCGGCTTCGTCCACAACGTCCCACGTCAGCGGATTGAAAGCCACACAGGAGCGCCAATGACGGTGGAAACCGATGATATTGCCGCCGCATGGTTCTGCTTCGAGAACGGCGTCCGCGGCCAGTGGTTCATCAGCCGGATTACTCCGCCTTACACGGAAAATGGCTATGTAGAGGTGATTGGTCCGGAAGGCGCTTTGAAGGCTTCATTAAGTCGGGGCTCAGTGGACGTACTACGGGTTTCGCACCCCATCAAGCCAGAGTGGGAAGAGGCGCCGTTGCCTGCAGAAGCGCAAGATAAGAAACCTCACTGTCTGAACCTCATGATGCGGAGTTTTGTCGACGCCTGCCTACGAGGAAAACTCAATGAAGACATTGATGCGTCCTTCCACGATGGTCTGGCGACCCAGCAGGCCATAGCGGCGGTCCTCGAAGCGAATCATCGTCTGACGTGGGTGGCTTTGAATAGACAGCAGGGCGTATCCCTCTAAGTTTCTTTCTCTAGTAATGAGGAAGGAAACGGTAATAACCAACGCCTTGCGCCTGCTTCGCAGCGCTTCAGTGCTTGGTATTGGTCTTTAACCTGCAGCACAATCGTATTGAGCGGAATAGCGAGCGCGCCGCCTCCTTAGATTGAGAACTACATGATACTACAAGTAGCTACAGAGCATGGCGTCAGAGCTTTGCGTAAATTAATTTCAATTCCGGTGCGGAAGGCGCTAGGGACCATCACGCACGTGGCCACCCAAGATCCAGTCGCCGCGCTTACCTTTGATGACGGGCCGCATCCTGAATTCACGCCCTACTTGCTTGACATTTTGGAAAAATACCAGGCGCGTGCGACCTTTTTTATGCTCGGCGAGGCTGCGCAAAAACAACTAGAGCTTGTACGACGGATCGCAGCGGCTGGCCACGTGATCGGGAATCATTCCTGGGATCATCCCTCATTTCCATTGATTACCAGCCGTGAGCGAAGAATGCAGATCCGCGCCTGCGAGCAGGTGCTCGCTCCGTATGCACGGCGTCTCTTTCGTCCACCATACGGCCAGCAGAGCATTGCCTCGCACCTTGATGTGCTACGGCTCCGTTACCATGTTGTCACATGGAATCTTGAGGTTGGAGACTGGTGGGATCGGGATGTTGATCGAATGGCCAGTCTGCTCATTGAGCAGATTCAACCTGGCAGCATCGTTGCGCTGCATGACGCACTGCGTCGTGCTCCTCGTTCCGAGCGGGAGCCAGCTCTGTCACGGGAGCCGTGTGAGAATCGTGAGTATATGCTGGCTGCGGTTGCTCTGTGTCTGAAAGAGCTGAGCGGCCAGTATCGTTTTATCACCGTTACAGAACTCCTCCGTTGCGGGCGTCCACAGCGAAGCCACTGGTACACCGCGATCCCGCCGGCAAACTGACACGAGGACCAAAGACGGCGTGGATAAAGGTGACGGCTCCCTCGTGCACGCGCACAGTACAGACCCACAATACACGACGCTTCCGCAGAGGAAGCAGGACCGATGAAGTTAAGCGTGATCATTCCCTGCCTCAACGAGGCGGCGTATATTGGCGCACAACTTGAGGCCCTGGCCAACCAACAGTGGTCTGAGCCATGGGAAGTGATTGTTTCTGACAATGGCTCGACTGACCGATCGCTGGCGATAGTGGAAGAGTACAAGACGCGCGTGCCAGATCTCCGTATTGTTGATGCTTCTGATCGGCGGGGTCAGGCGCACGCCAAGAACGTCGGCGCACGGGTCGCGACTGGCGACTCCCTGGCCTTCTGCGACGCGGATGACGAAGTTGCCCCTGGCTGGGTGGCCGCCATAGGGGAAGCACTCTCACAGTATGATTTCGTCGCCTCTCGTTTCGATGTCAAAAAACTCAATCCTCCCTGGTTACTAGACGGCCGCGGGAGCCCTCAAAGCACTGGCCTTCAGACCTACCGCTATCCGCCTTACTTGCCGCACGCCGGAGGGTGCGGGATTGGCGTGAAACGTGCACTCCATGAAGCCGTCGGGGGGTTTGATGAGTCGTGGCTTCTCCTCGAAGATACTGAGTACTGCTTTAGAGTTCAGCTCACAGGAGTTTCGCTTCACTTCGCGCCGGATGCGGTCGTGTACGTTCGCTTTCCGCAAACAAATCGCGGCGTGTATCGTCAGGCGTATAGTTGGGGGAAATACAACGTGCGGCTGTACAAGAGGTATCGGCAGTTTGGCATGCCGAAGCTTTCGTGGAAAGATGGCGTATTGGCTTGGGTCGGCATCGTGAAGACTCTCCCGGCGGTTCGTTCCAAACGCGGACGCGCAGCGTGGCTGTGGCAGTTTGCCTGGCGCACGGGACGCGTACACGGTTGCCTGCAGTATCGGGTTCTCGCGTTGTGAACGAGCAAGTGGTGTTGACAGTGGCGCAGTCTTCTACTGTCTGGACAAAGACGTACGCCAAATGGCAAACCCACGGCATACGGGGGATTGCTTCCAGCGCGGGAAATCTCTCCTCATATGCGTGGAGCCGATTTTGGATGCGCTATGCAGGACGAAGCGTTTGGGGCCGGATCGCTACGCGCCTTGCCACGTGGTTTGTGGTCCCGTACAAGGGTACGGCGTATCTTGCTGATCTTAACCGACAGGGATTTATCGCCCCGAGCGCTGTTCTCTCTCATCCCCAGCTTTACTTCGGCGTTAACGTGTACATTGGCGAGGGAGTGATTATTTACCAGGCGCATGAAGACGGCGGTTCTGTGCAACTCGGAGACCGTGTTCACCTGCATCGCGATATCATCATCGAAGTCGACGCTGGCGGCAGCTTAACTGTGGGACATGATACGCACATTCAGCCGCGTTGCCACTTTACCGCGGCCAAAGCGCCGATTCGCATCGGCTCTGATGTGCAAATTGCGCCGTACTGCGCCTTTTATCCTTACGACCACAGCTTTGCGCCAGGCGAGTTGATTAGAAATCAACCCCTGACAACAAAAGGCGGAATTCTTATTGAAGACGATGTGTGGCTCGGCGTAGGGGTGAT
>DATLYA010000249.1:0-7264 GCA_035575235.1 Candidatus Methylomirabilota bacterium | reverse complement strand
CGGTCTTCCGCCGACATTGCACAGCGCGTGGTTGCCTATCCATGTGACGCTGGCGTTCTTGGGCAATGCCGTGTTTGGCGTGGCGTTTAGTGCGAGTCTGGTGTATCTGCTGCAAGAGCGACAGCTCAAAGGAAAGAAAGGTCATCTCCTGTTCCGTCGCCTGCCCTCTTTGGAGACGCTCGATAATCTTAATTACCGGGTGCTGTCTTGGGGATTTGTCCTGCTGACGCTGGGCATTCTGACCGGCGCGGTGTGGGCGGAATATGTGTGGGGAACCTTCTGGTTGTGGGAGCCGCGGCCTGTGCTCTCGCTGGTGACCTGGGTGATGTACGCCCTGTTGCTTCATTACCGTACCGCAGGGTGGCGTGGCCGCCGGGCGGCGGCGTTGACCATCGCGTGTTTCGTGGTGTTGGTGGGATCATTCTTCGGGGTGAAATTGTTATTTCCCGGCCGTCATGGAGGAGCGTTTGGATAGCCGGACGATCAATCTCTTACTGATGGGGTTGAACCATCGCACCGCGCCGGTCGAAGTGCGCGAGCGGCTTGCCTTCACTTCCGATTCCTTAGAGCCGGCGCTGCGCCGTCTCGTTGATCATCAGATCGTGCGCGAGGGCGCTATCGTCTCCACGTGTAACCGCGTCGAGGTGATTGCCTGCACGAGCGATGTCAGTGCGGCTGGTGAAAAAATCACCACGCTGCTCGCCGATGTCAAGCAGATTGCCCGGTCATTGTTCGAGCCGCATCTCTACCTGCGGATTGGCAAAGAGGCGGTCAGCCATCTCTTCCGTGTGGCGTCAAGCCTCGATTCTATGATCGTGGGAGAGCCGCAGATTCTTGGGCAGGTGAAAGACGCTTACGCCGCATCCTCGGAGCTTGGGACGCTCGGCGTAATTCTGCATCGCTGTTTTCACAAATCGTTTTCGGTGGCGAAGCGCGTGCGCAGCGAGACCCGCGTGGCCGCGAAAGCTGTATCCATCAGCTCCGCCGCGGTAGATCTGGCGCGCAGCATTTTTGATCATCTGGACGACAAGACCGCCATGGTGATCGGCGCCGGCGAGATGGGCGAGCAGACCGTAAAACACCTGCAGGGCAACGGCATCGGCACGGTGCTGGTCACGAATCGCACCTTTCAACGCGCCGTCGATCTGGCGCGTCAGTGCAAAGGCATGGTCGTGCCGTTCGACCAATTGCATCGGCATCTCCACTTCGCTGACATCGTCATTGGCTCGGTGGGGATGAATGAATACGTGTTGGCGCCGGCCGTGGTGGAGGAAGTGTTGCGTGAACGGAAACGGCGGCCCATGTTTTTTATCGACTTAGGCGTGCCGCGCAATTTTGATCCGCGGCTCAACGATCTCGAAAACGTTTTCCTGTATGACATTGATGATTTAGAAAAAGTCATCGAGGACAATAAAGACGAACGTGAGCGCGAGGCGATCAAAGCGGAGTCAATTATTGCGGAAGAAGTAGAAGCGTTCTGGGCATGGCTCTCAAGCATGGAGGTCACGCCGACGATTGTGGCCTTGCGTGAGCGGGCGGAGCTGATTCGCCAGAAGGAAGTCGCCAAAACGCTGGCGTCGCTGCAGGAACTGCCGCCGCAGGCACAAAAAGCGATCGAAGCCTTGAGCGCGGCCATTACCAATAAATTGCTGCATCCTCCTATCGCTTACCTGAAAGCAAGCAGGAGAAATGGCGCTGGATCGGATGCTGAGAGCGTGACGATCGTGCGCCGCATGTTTGGGTTGGATGAGGAAGATTGAGTCATTGAGTCATCGGGTCATTGAATCATTGAAGACATTAGCATGAAACAGAGAGTTCGTATTGGAACACGCGGTAGCGCCCTGGCTTTGTGGCAAGCGGAGTGGGTCAAGGAGCAACTGCTGCGCCATTGGCCAGGCATCACAATTGAACTCGTACCGATCAAAACCTCCGGTGACAAAATGCAGGATGTATCTCTGGCGAAGATTGGCGGGAAGGGGCTGTTTGTCAAGGAGATCGAAGAGGCGTTGCTTGCGAACACGATCGACCTGGCCGTGCATTCCATGAAGGATATGCCCGGCGACCTTCCCCCGGGGTTGACGCTCAGCGCTATCCCTGCACGGGAAGATACGCACGATGTGCTGATTACCCGACACGGAGAGACGCTCGCGGAATTACCTGTGGGGACGCGTGTCGGAACCAGCAGTCTCCGCCGTCAAGCGCTGTTGCTGGCGTTGCATCCAGGGCTACGTGTAGAGATGGTGCGCGGCAATGTCGACACCCGGCTGCGCAAACAGCGCGAAGGCGCGGTGGATGCGATTGTGCTCGCCGCTGCCGGACTCAAACGACTGGGCATTACACCGGAGCATAGCTGCGTGCTGGATGACGCCGTCTTTCTGCCGGCCATCGGGCAGGGCGCGCTGGGGCTCGAGACGCGCGATGAAGATGCAATGCGGGAACTCGTGCATCCTTTGCACCATGAGGAAACCGCCGTGGCCGTAGTTGCTGAACGCGCCTTCTTGCGCCGCATGGGCGGCAATTGCCGTACGCCGCTGGCGGCGAAAGGCGCAGTGAGCGGGGATTCCGTGCATTTACGCGCGCTGGTGGCGAGCCCTGACGGGAAACGAGTGATTCGCGGAGAGCAAAGTGGGCTAGCCGCGGATGCTGAACGGATAGGTGCAATGTTGGCGGAGCAACTATTAGCACAGGGTGGAAAAGAGATTTTGGAGAGATTAGGGGCTGGAGCCTAGAGGTTGGTTCGTATCGGTGCGCGAAGCGCACCCTCCTGGGAACGGAACAGAAGGGTTGTCATTACGAGTGGAGCGAAGCACTCTTTGCTTGAAAAAAGAGAGTGCTTGGTCGCTTCCAGCTCCTCGCAATGACAGCTTCCCCCTCTGACACCCAAGAGAGTTTGGTCCCGTAATCCTAACCCAAACGCCACGAGAGTGGCGCACCAGGGTTGTCACCCTGACCGCAGTGACGGGTCTCAAAGAGAGATTCTTCGCTGCGCTCAGCCTGCCAGTCCTGCAAAAGCCCGGCGGAAAGTGTACGACTGTGGTGCACTCCGGTTTAGGAACTTTTTTTAGCTGAAAGCTGATTGCTCTGTATGTCTATTGGGAAAGTCTACCTCATCGGCGCTGGGCCAGGCGATCCTGGATTATTAACTCTCAAGGGCAAGCGCTGTCTCGAAGAAGCGGATGCCATCATCTACGATTATCTTGTTGATCCGCGCATCCTGGCGTTCGCGCGCTCAGACGCGGAACTGGTGTACGCCGGCAAGAAAAGCCAAAGTAACTCCATCCCACAGTCGGAGATCAACCGCATGATGGTGGAGCGAGCGCTGGCAGGGCAAACTGTTGCTCGCCTCAAGGGTGGTGATCCGTTTATTTTTGGCCGCGGCGGAGAAGAGGCCGAAGAACTGGTGGCGGCGCACGTGCCATTTGAGGTCATACCGGGCGTCTCTTCCGCCATCGCCGCACCGGCCTATGCCGGCATTCCTGTTTCTCATCGTCATCATGCGTCTGCGGTCGCGATCGTCAGCGGACACAAAGAAGTGTGGGAGAACGCGCCGCATCTCAATTGGGCGACGCTCGCGGGCGTGGGCGGCACGCTGGTGCTGTTGATGAGCACGCGTCAACTGCGCACCAACATGCAGCGGCTCATCAATCACGGCCTTCCCGCCCACACGCCCGTGGCGCTCATTCGTTGGGGGACGCGGCCCGATCAAGAGGTAGTAACCGGAACGGTAGGGACGATTGCGGACCTCGCAGCGGAGCGCGGCTTCGAACCGCCGGCGGTAACGGTGGTCGGCGATGTGGTGCGCTTGCGCGAGCGGCTGCGCTGGTTTGATACCAAGCCGTTGTTCGGCAAACGCATTGTCGTGACGCGCCCGCGCGCGCAGGCCGGCAACTTCATCGAGTTGTTGGAGCAACAAGGAGCCGAAGTGATTCTGTGTCCGACAATAGAGACAGTCCCGTTGGCATCGTACGAGCGGTTGGATAAAGCGCTAGACGAAATCGCTTCCTATGCCTGGGTGATTTTTACCAGCGTCAACGGGGTAAAATTCTTCTTTGCACGCCTCCGTGAGCGTACGCAAGATATCCGCACGCTCGGGGCGGTGCGGATCGCAGCGATCGGTCCAGAGACCGCACGGGCAGTCGAACAATTGTCTTTACGGGTTGAGGCGATGCCCGACGAATACCGCGCCGAGGCCGTCGTCCCCACATTGGGCAATGTCAAAGGACAACGCATTCTCCTGCCGCGCGCGGCGGAAGCCCGCGCCATCCTTCCGCAAGCGCTGCGGGTTTTGGGAGCGCAGGTTGATGAAATTGCTGTATACCAGACAATTCGGCCGCAAGAAACGACTGCCGAACCCTTGCAGGCGCTCTTCGAACAGGGAAAGATTGACCTGGTGACCTTCACGAGTTCGAGCACAGTGCGGAATTTTGTCTCGCTCTTTCCCACTGATGATATTCGCACCGTGCTTGGCGCGACGCGTGTTGGTTGTATTGGTCCAATCACTGCGGATACGGCTCGTGAGTATGGATTAGAGGTCGCCGTGCAACCGTCTTCGTACACCGTGTCCGCCTTCGCAGAGGCGATTGTGGCGTATTTTGGTAAGAGCGAGCAGGAATCAATCATTGAACCATTGAGCGATTGAGCCATAGAGCAGTTGGTCTTTATCCTTCTTCAATGATTCAATGGCCCGATGACTCAATGGCGCAATAGATAAATGGCCCGACGACTCAATGATGCAATTCTGAGGAGTTTGTCATGCGTTTCCCCAGCTACCGTCCCCGTCGCTTACGGCGGAACGAGAACTTTCGTCGTCTCGTACGTGAAACGAGGCTGAGCGTCGATGATCTGATCATGCCGCTGTTTATCGTGCCCGGAACGAGGATCACGAACCCCATTGCCTCCATGCCCGGCATTGCGCAGTTGTCTGTCGATCGCGCTGTGGACGAGTGCAAGGCGATTCGCGACCTTGGCATTCCCGGCGTTATTTTGTTTGGCATTCCCGACCACAAGGATGCAGTAGGCTCAGACGCTTACCACGACAACGGCATCATTCAACGCGCGCTGCGCGCGATAAAAGAAGAAGTCCCTGGCCTGCTGCTGGTGACTGATGTGTGTTTCTGTGAATACACCGATCACGGTCACTGCGGCATTATTAAGGGACAAGACGTTGATAATGACGCAACGCTGGAGATTTTAGTGAAAGAAGCGCTGTCGCATGCGCGCGCGGGCGCCGACATGGTGGCGCCATCGGACATGATGGACGGACGTGTTGGCGCCATTCGACAGGCGCTCGACCGCGAGGGGTTTTCACATGTGCCAATCCTGGCGTACTCCGCAAAATTCGCCTCAGGGTTCTATGGCCCGTTCCGTGAAGCAGCGGAGTCTACGCCTCAATTCGGTGATCGCCGTTCCTATCAGATGGACCCACCGAACGCGGCTGAGGCGTTGCGAGAAGTAGAGTTGGACATCGCTGAGGGAGCAGACATTGTCATGGTGAAACCTGCCTTGCCGTATCTCGATATTATCCGGCAAGTCAAAGACAAATTTGGCTATCCGGTAGCGGCGTACAATGTGAGCGGCGAATATGCCATGATTAAAGCAGCCGCTCTGAATGGGTGGCTTGATGAAGAACGCGTCATGATGGAAGCATTGACCGGCATCAAACGAGCCGGAGCGGACATGATTTTGACTTATTTTGCCAAAGATGCAGCGTGCGCTCTTCAATCTTGAGCCCAGAGGGACAGAGTAATTAGCAGGTGAGGTTATGCCCCCGGAACTTGAAACCTGGAACTTGGAACTTGTAGCAATGGCCCCTCCGCGCAAGAAAGCTCAATCACTCAGCCAACTTAAAGCGCTCCAGAAGGTGCGGAAAGCGCTGCCGCCGCCGAGCCGCGTGCAGGATGGTGAAAGAAAATACCAGCGCGCGGCGCAGCGGCGCGCGACTCGGGAAGAGGTTGAGCGCGAAGCGCCAGAAGAGTAAAGTAGAGGATATCCTTGCAGAGGAGGAGAAAGAAATGAGGATGTGGAAAAGCTTGGCGCTGGCGGGGCTCTCGATGCTGATCTTCTCCGGAACCGCTCTTGCCTATTGTAGCGGTCAATATTCATGCGACGGCGGCTACAACGATGCCGACTCGCATCCGCTGCGTTTAGTGGCGTATGCGCTGCATCCAGTTGGCTACACCCTTGAATGGTTAGTGACCCGTCCGATTCATGCGCTGGTGTCGCAGCCGGAACTGTGCCCGATTTTTGGCTACTCACCGGAGCGATGGGAATGCGATGGCGCTATGATCCCGCAGGTGACGGAAGTCGCCACGACGGCTCCTCCAGCGGCGGCCGCGCCTCCTGCGCCCGCCGTGGGTCCTGCGGACCTCGACGCCGCTCGACGCGCCGCCGATGAGGCCAAGCAAGCGGCGGATGAGGCGAAGCGTGCGGCTGAAGAAGCAGCGCGTGCAGCGGACAAGGCCACCAAAGCATTCGAAAAAGGGCTGCGGAAATAACTCCTTCTTCTTGTCTTCTCGATCTTCAGTGTTTTCGTGGGGGCGTACCACCGGACGCTCTGCCCTCTTTTTTCTCTCTCCAGTGTTTTTGGACGCCACCGTACCGGCGAGCTAGGAGCGGAGATGGAGCATTTCGCCCGATCTAGTGGGCTGCTGTTACATATTTCTTCGCTGCCTGGCCGGCACGGTATCGGTGATCTTGGCGCCGGCGCGCAACAATTTGTCGATTTTCTTGCTGACGCCAAACAGTCCCTTTGGCAAGTCTTGCCGCTTGGCCCCACGAGCGAAGGGAATCTCCATTCTCCTTATGTTTCCCTGTCCGCGTTTGCTGGGAACCCGCTCTTCATCAATCTGGACATGCTTGTCGAAGATAAGCTGTTGCCGGAAGACGAACTGGCTCATGCTCCAGTTTTTCCGGACGATAGCGTCGACTACGAGGGCGCGGCGGCGTATAAGCTTGCCGTATTGCGACGAGTCGCGGAACGGTTTGCCGTTGTCGCCCCCGCGCCATGGCAATCAGCCTTCTCGCAGTTCTGCGAACGTCATCGTTGGTGGTTAGACGACTACGCGCTGTTCATGACGCTGCGGTCCGTGTTCCAGGATGAAGCGTGGCCGACATGGGAGCCGGCGTTGGCGCGCCGGGAGCCGGCGACGCTTCAGGCCTGGCGTGAGAAATTGGCGCATGACATCCGGTTTCACGAACTGTTACAATTTTTCTTTTTCACGCAATGGCAACGCCTGAAGCTCTATGCTCACCGGCGCGGCGTCAA
>DATLYA010000248.1:0-8239 GCA_035575235.1 Candidatus Methylomirabilota bacterium | reverse complement strand
CTTGCGGGCGTTCGGGTTATCGAGTGCAGCACCAATGTCGCCGCGGCGTACGCCGCGAAACTCATGGCGGACATGGGCGCGGAAGTGATTAAGGTCGAAGAGCCTGGCCGTGGAGATCTGGCGCGCTATCGCGGCCCCTACCCCGGTCATGAACCCCATCCGGAAAAAAGCGGGCTGTTCCTGTATCTCAACACCAATAAATATGGGATTACACTCAATTTACGGCGCGCAGAGGGCCAAACCCTCTTCCACCAACTGCTCCAGGACGCAGATGCGCTTATCCATGACTACCACCCCACAGAAATGGGCAGTTTGGGTCTCGACTACGCCGTCTTGGAGAAAGTCAATCCGCGCCTGGTCATGACCTCGATCGCGCCGTTTGGCCTCAGCGGACCGAAGAAGGACTACCAGGCCACGGACCTGACGATCTGGAACGCCGGCGGCATTGCCTACCTTAACGGCGGGGGACCAGGCGCCGACGAAATGCCTCCGCTCAAAACGTTCGGACAACAAGCCGGCTATCAAGCTGGAGTTAATGCCGGGATCGCCACGCTTGGCGCGTTGTTTGCCCGGCTCTCTACGGGCGAGGGGCAACACGTTGAAATCTCCGCGCAAGAATGTTTGTTGTCTATTTTGGAATTCACCTTTGAACTATACCCCTACATGGGCATTTTTGCCTCCCGCCTCGGACAGAAACCGATTCAACCGCTCGACTTCTTGGAATGCAAAGATGGGTGGATCTTCTTGTGTTGCGTTGAGGAACATCAGTGGCGCAACTTCGTCGACGTGATGGGCAACCCCGAGTGGGCGGGAGAAGCGATTTTCGCTGACCGCATCAGCCGTGGCGCGAATTGGGACGCCTTGAAGCCGTTATTGCAGGACTGGGTGCAGGAACAATCTGTGATGGAGCTCTACCATAAAGCGCAGGCGCGGCGAGTGCCCATCGCCCCGGTGTCCACCATGGGGGACTTGTTTGCGAATGCGCATCTGAAAGCGCGCGGCTTTTTCGCCACGATTACGCATCCCGCTGCCGGGACATTGCAGTATCCTGGCGCGTTGTACAAATTTTCGCAAACGCCGTGGGCAATCCGCCGCCCCGCGCCGTTGCTCGGGCAGCATAACGCCGAGGTGTTCGGACGACTCGGAGTATCTCAAGCGGAGCTTGAGCATTTGATAAGTCAGGGAGTGATCTGACCAAGAATCGGAGACGCGGAAACGGGGAAATGGGAGAAGGAACAGGCGCTGAGTTCTCTCTCCCCTTCCCCGTTTCCCGATTCTTCTTCTACAAGGTCTCTGCTTCTGGGTATGCAAATCAAGACACACCACGACAAGAGGGAAGGAAGATGAACAGTAAACGTCCACTCGAGGGCATCCGCGTTGCCGACTTCACCTGGGTCTGGGCTGGCCCCTTTTGTACGCTCCAGCTTGCCCATTTGGGCGCTGAGGTGATCCGTATCGAAACCGCCTCCCGTCCGTGCATCACTCGTCTCATTCTACCGTGGCCGGACGGTAAACCGGGCGTCAATCGCAGCGGATACTTCAATCAGTACAACCAAAACAAACGATCTCTCACGTTGAATCTCAAAACCCCGGAAGCGCTGACCATCGCCAAGGAACTGGTGGCAAAGAGCGACATCGTCGCCGAAAACTTTGCCGGCGGCGTGATGGACCGCATGGGCTTGGGATACGACGTGCTCAAGCAGATTAAGCCTGACCTCATCATGATCTCTCTGTCCGGCTATGGCGCGACAGGACCGGAACGAGAGCACATCTCCTACGGTCCAGCGCAAGTGCCGCTGAGCGGCCTGTCTTCGTTGACCGGCTACAAAGGCTGGCCGCCGATGCACGTCGGCATCTCGTACGGCGATCCGAACGGCGGGCTGCATGGCGCGTTCGCTGTACTATGCGCCTTAATGTATCGCGCGCGCACCGGCAAGGGACAATATATAGATCTCTCGCAGTGGGAAACCTCAACGGCGCTGGTGGCCGAAGGGTTGCTGGACTACAGCATGAACGGAACGCAGCCGGAACGTGACGGCAACCGTGATCCCTATATGGCCCCGCATGGCGTGTTCCGCAGCGCCGGGCAAGATCGCTGGGTAAGCATCGCCGTGCGCACTGACGCCGAATGGAAACGGCTCTGCGCGACGATCGGCCGCCCGGAACTCGGCGATGATCCTCGTTTTGCCACGCTCGCCGCTCGCAAACGCCATGAAGATGAACTGGAACAGATTGTTACAGCATGGACCCGTACACGCACGCCGGAAGAGGCGACCGCACTGTTGCAAGCCGCAGGCATTCCCGCTGCGCCGTCGATGACCGCCAAAGACCTGGCGACGGACCCCCACCTCAACAGCCGACCGATTTTTGTCTACAACGACCATCCGGAGGTCGGCGTCAAACAACACGTCGGCATCCCCTGGCAACTCTCGCAAACACCCTTACCCGTTCGTGCAGCGCCGACGCTCGGACAAGATACGGACTATGTCCTGCACGAGATTTTGGGCTACAGCGAAGCGGACATTGCCAGATTGAGAGCACAGCAGGTGCTAACGTAAGCGACCATGGCAAGTCAAGCACGAGGCCCAACTGCTTCACAGCGCCCGGCAAAACAAGCTCCTTACGAAGATGAATGTGGCGGCCTGCAAGAAAAAGCAGGGCACAGCCGCTCCAGACCGCGCCCTGCTCTCGGAGGGGAAAAGAAGAAGCCGTCGCGAGCCTCAATCACACCACAGCACATTCGTACACTGTCCGCTGTCACTCTTGAGGATAGTCATGCTGAGCGTCGCGAACCATCTGACCGTTGAGATCCTTCGCGGCGCTCAAGGTGACACGGGAGTGTGCCAATCTCGTGCGGTCTGATTTAGCGCTGCTTCATCATCGCCGACTTCATGGTCTCTCCACCTGACCCCGTTGCAAAAATGTTGACATCGATCGTCCCATCTGCCGCCACGACATTAGCCAGTTGTTGGACGCGCGCGAGCCAGCCTGCCGTCGCTTTCGGGCTGATGCCGTATTGTTCACGATTAAACCCTTCCACCTTGGCGCGAATACGGTACGCCTTGCCGTCTCCAAGCGAGCCGGCAGGAAGCAAAACGATCACGCCCTGAATTTTCTCTGGTTGGCCCCCTTCGCGTTTGCGTCCGCATATAGTAAATGTCCCTTCAGTGGCAAACGACACCGGCTGCTTCTCCTGTAGCGCAGAGGGTAAGGTCACGCTGGGAACGTCGAGAGCAAAGGTACACTTCTTGGGGTCGCTTTTTTTATTGGTCGCCCACTGCTGAAAATGTTCGGTTTTGATATCGTCGCTATCCACTTTGATGGAAGTCAGCGGCACGGAGCACCTCGCATGCCCTGTCAACTTCCCCTCGTCCGCGACAATGGTGCACCCGATCGCCGAACTCACCGCCGTAATCCGCTCGCCCAAGGCGGCGTCAAACACGGCGTTAAAAGTGTTATTGCCGGCGTCGGCGTCAACTGAAAGCTTTGTCTCTTCCGCCCATACCGGCTGAGAGAGCGCTATCGTCGCCAAGGCCGCCGCAACCGTTTTGCCAATCACTCGCTTGTTCATCACACATCTCCTTTCCTCTTTATCATGAAAACATTTTTCATTGTCACAGCGCCGACGTCTCTACTAATGCCGCACTCACAGGAAAGGTTTCAGTGTTTCCGCGGCGGCGCGTGCCCGTGAAACCCAGGCTTTCAGCGCTGCATCCAAATGGGCGCATACGCACGTTGGTTTGAAAGGAGATCTCATGAACAAATTTACGCAAGCCGGAATCACGCTCTTGCTGTTGGCGTTTACCGCCAACAGTCACGCACAGTTGATCGAGAAAAAAGCCTTGAGCCTTGCCGCAGCGCAAAAAATCGCCGCCGCGGCGGAAGCCGAAGCAAAAGCCAAAGGCGCGCGCGTCGTCATCGCAGTCGTGGATGACGGCGGCAATCTCTTAGTTCTCGAGCGCCTTGATGATACGCAAGTCGCAAGCGTTGAAGTCGCCATAGGCAAAGCGCGCACTGCAGCTATTTTCCGCCGCCCTAGCCGTGACTTTGAGGAGCAAGTGAAAAATGGACGTATTGCTGCTCTTGCGCTTCCCGGCGCCACGCCGCTGCAAGGCGGCATGCCGATCACGGCGGACGGGAAAGTCATCGGCGCCATCGGCGTGAGCGGAGAGACCCCAGCGCAAGACGAAGAGATCGCCATCGTTGGCGCAAACACGACCAAAGCATTAGCGAGCGAGTCAGCGAAACCCCTTCCAGGCAAGGTGAGTTACTTCCCCAAGGAACAAGTCGCTGACGCCTTCGCTAAAGGCGCTGTGCTGTTCAACGGTAGTGACAAATATATGGTGCACACCAGCCGCCGCGACGCGGCGGGAGTCGCTGAAGTGCATACAAAAGATGCGGACATCATCTACGTACAGGACGGCTCGGCCACCTTAGTCACCGGCGGCGCCGTCGTTGATCCGAAGCCAACGGAACCCAACGAAATCCGAGGAAAAGAAATCACTGGAGGTGAGACCCGCACGATCGCCAAGGGTGACGTTATTATTGTCCCTGCCGGCACGCCGCACTGGTTCAAAGAGGTGCCAACGCCGATCACATATTATGTAGTGAAGGCGCGATGATATTGCTTCTCCTCCTTTGGGGCAATGGCGTTACGTTAGGGAACACCCGTCATTGCGAGGAGCGTCAGCGACGAAGCAATCCCCGGCAACGCAAAGATTGCTTCGCTGCACTCGCAATGACATTGCAGCTTCACTTAACGCCATTGCCCCTCAGAGAAGAGAGAACCTGAAAATGAAAGGCTACTACATATGCAACTACTAAGACGACTCTCTTCGCTCCTCCTTGCTGGCGTGCTGACATATTCTTCTCCTGATACCTATGCCCAACTCACCACCGATGCTCCAGTCAATGGCCGTCCAGCCGCCATCATCGATCTGGCTACTGAGGAAGGCGTCAAGCTAGTCAACGGGCAATGGCGTTACAGTGACGCAACAATCATTGAGGTAAACCATCATAGTCCTGGCCCCGATTTGCGCCCTTCCGGTCCGCCAAACCGCACGCATGATATTGAACCGCACGCCGGAGCCGTTCATTTTGACGACTCCCAGTGGGAGGCGCTGAGTCCTGCGCAGCTCGAAGCGCGCAAATCCACCGGCCGCTTGAGCTTCAACTGGTATCGCATCAAGGTAACCATCCCCGAGCAGATCGGCCATTTTGATCCCACCGGCTCAACCGTTATTTTTGAGCTTGTCATTGACGACTACGCGGAAGTCTGGGTCAACGGCCAACTGCCAACTGTGCTCGGGCAGACCGGCGGTCAACTGGTCAAAGGCTTCAACGCCCCTAACCGCGTGGTGCTGAGCAGGAACGTGCAGCCCGGACAGCAATTTCAGCTCGCGGTCTTTGGCATGAACGCGCCTGTTTCTTCGCCGCCGGGAAACTTTATCTGGATCCGCTCCGCCACGCTGGACTTTTACAAGAGCGAGCAGGCCTACAAACCGCAAGAGTTCACGCCCGAAATCACGAAGATGGATCCCGCCTTCGACGCCATCATCCCCGCCAACGCCAAACTGGAAAGAATAGCCACAGGCTTTTTGTTCACTGAAGGACCAGTGTGGGTCCCCGCGGTTGATGACGTCCCGGGTTATTTACTGTTCAGCGACCCCAACGCCAATACGATCTATCGCTGGTCACAAGACGGGCAGGTGTCTGTGTATAAGACCAAAAGCGGCTACACTGGATTAGATGTGGGTGAGTATAACCAGCCCGGCTCGAATGGCTTGACGTTGGATAAGGAAGGCCGAGTGACGATCAATGAACATGGCAATCGACGCGTGACCCGACTGGAAAAAACCGGTTTTCTCACCGTGCTGGCGGACCGATACGAGGGCAAACGGCTCAACAGTCCCAATGATCTCGTCTATCGCTCTGACGGCGTCCTCTTCTTCACTGACCCGCCGTTTGGGCTCCCCAAATTCTACGAGGATCCGCGCAAGGAGCTCCCGTACAGCGGAGTCTTCTGTTTGCGCGACGGCCAACTCCGCCTCGTCAGCACGGATGAGAAAGGTCCCAATGGCCTCGCTTTCTCCCCGGACGAAAAATATCTGTACGTCGGCGACTGGGACCCCGAGAAGAAAATCATTATGCGGTATAATGTGGACGGAGACTGTACGTTGACCAACGGGGCCGTGTTCTTTGACATGACAAGCGCGCCAGGTGAAGACGCCGTCGATGGCATTAAAGTAGACCAAAAAGGCAACCTATACGTATCCGGCCCTGGTGGATTATGGATTCTTTCACCTGAAGGGAAACACCTGGGCACGCTCAACGGTCCGGAGCATCCGCACAACCTGGCGTGGGGAGATGACGACGGCAAGACGTTGTATTTAACCGCGCAGACCAGCGTGTATCGGATACGGTTGAATATTCCAGGAGTGCGGCCAGGAGCCGGTAGGCAGTAGCTAACAGTTATTTGGCAGGAGAAGATGGCAGGTTTCCCACTTTTCACTTTGAACATTGAACATTAAACGTTGAACCTTGCACGTTGAACCAACAACCCGGAGGCTCTCATGCGACTCGCAAACAAGATCGCCCTCGTTACCGGCAGCAGTCAAGGCATTGGTCGGGCTATCGCTGAACGGTTCGCGCAAGAAGGCGCGGATATTGTCATCAACTACAACCGCACTTCAGGCGGCGCACAAGAAGCGTTGCGCAACGTCGAGACGGCAGGACGCCGAGGTCTGGTCGTGAAAGCCGATCTCTCCAGCACGACCGAGGTGCGTGCGCTGATCGCCGCCGCCATCGAACATTTCGGGCGGCTCGATATTCTTGTGAACAATGCGGGTATTGAGACTCACGCGCCGTTCTGGGAAGTGACGGAAGAAGACTACGACCGCGTGCTCAACGTCAACCTGAAGGGTGTGTTCTTCGCCACGCAAGAGATGGTGCGACATTTGCTGAAGACTAAACGGCGCGGCAAGATTGTCAACATCAGTTCCGTGCATGAAGAACTCCCCTTTCCTAATTTTTCTGCATACTGCGCCAGTAAGGGCGGCTTGAAGATGCTGACACGCAATCTTGCAGTGGAGCTTGGGCCGCTTGGCATTAACATCAACTCGATTGCGCCTGGGGCGATCGAGACGCCGATTAACACCCAATTACTGAATGATCCGAACAGGTTGGGAGCGCTCTTAGCACAAATTCCGCTCGGGCGGCTAGGTCAACCGAACGATGTAGCGGGACTAGCGGTATTTCTTGCTTCGGACGACGCCGATTATATCACCGGCTCGACGTATTTCGTGGACGGCGGGCTGACATGGCATTATGAGGAACAATAGAGAGATTGAGTCATTGGGTGACTGCATCATTGAGTCATTGAAGAATGGAGTGAGTAGAAGTTCATGGGGTTGTCGTCCTCAATGATTTGTAGTTTTATGATTAAAAGAAAGCACCATAATCTCCCACACCCCCCGATCATAGGCGAAGCGCGCCGCGCGACTATCTTGAAAGTCAGCCAGTAACCGTTCATGGGTTTCCCAGCTTACGCCGTGTAAAATAACACGCTGCACCACCTCGGGAGCCGAAGGCGAGGGCGGCGGAGAAACCGAAGCAGCAGGAAGCACTGTCTCTTACTGAATGCTCATATGTTGGGTTTTAGCATAGTGAAGAATTCTTAGACACCTCGCTGGATGCTTCGCTCCGCTCAGAATGACACTCCTGAAAGGCTACAGCTACCGGGTACGAATGTCATGTGGTCTGATTTAGAGACCACAGCGTGTAGGGGCTCGATTGCTTAAGCCCCACCGCGGGGCCGATGAATCGGCCCCTCTACAATCGCACCAGCGAGGATGGGTGAAACAACTATCTACCAAACACACATGGCCCAGGGACGGCTGGAGCAGGATTCTGAGCCAATGCGCGCCCCTGTACTGGGACAAGCTTCGCCCTTGGTCACCCGTGCTTGAAAGCGCCCTCCCGATCCAGCTGAGAGAGGATTTGCATCCATAGCCCGACGGTGATCCCGCCGCCGGGCACTCCAGCGGCCTGGCCGGCTTCAAACAATTCGCGTCTGGTAGCGCCATGCTCGATCGCGCGTTTGAGATGCGCCTCGGCTCCTTCTCTACGCCCCATGAAGACAAGAATCGCGGTCATGACCATTTCACGATATTTGACCGGCAGCGCCTGGCCTTCTCCAGTCGCTATCGCGGTATATTTCTGGAACGCTTGTGAATACTCG
>DATLYA010000247.1:0-10425 GCA_035575235.1 Candidatus Methylomirabilota bacterium | reverse complement strand
GACCGCTGAGATCGCGGACGGCTGGCTGCCGATCTGGTTTTCACCCTACCGTATGGGTATGTTTCGCGCCGACCTCGAAGAAGGTTTCCGACGCGCGGGCAACGGCAAATCCTGGAAAGATTTCGACATCGCGGCGGGGTGTACGGTCATTCTTGGCGACGATGTGAAGGCTTGCCTGGCGCACATGAAGCCAACCCTTGCACTTTACGTCGGCGGCATGGGCGCCAGGAACAAGAACTTCCATAACGAGATGGCCGTGAAATATGGCTATGGCGAGGTCGCCGCGAGGATCCAAGATCTCTATCTGTCCGGTCGCAAAGCCGAAGCGACAGCATTAGTGCCCGATGAGCTGTGCGACGAAATGTCGCTGTGCGGTCCAGCCGCGCGCATTCGTCAACGCTACAAGGCGTGGGAAGAGTGCGGCGTCTCTACGATGTTAATACAAACCAGCCAACGTGAGGCGCTGCGATTAATGGCGGAACTTGTAGACAAGGCATAACAAACAAGTTGATCATTTCAAAATTGCTTTCACGTCACACGCAAGACGCAAAACGCGTGATGCGTGATTCAGATTACGTGACTAGACAAATTCCCTGGAACGAGGAGTCCTATGACTGACATTCCTGCCCACGATCCTTACCCGCGCAAACGCCCCACCGTGCTTGATTCCGAGCTGGCGTATGTTGACGCCGGCGTGGGAGATCCGATTGTTTTTTTACATGGTAACCCGACATCTTCTTACCTGTGGCGGAATATCATTCCGCATGTTGAGTCTCTTGGACGCTGTCTCGCGCCCGATCTCATCGGCATGGGCGAATCAGGGAAGAATCCGAACGGCTCGTATCAGTTCGTCGATCACTCACGTTATCTTGACGTCTGGTTTGACGCCCTCGGATTGACGAAGAGCATTACACTCGTCCTGCATGACTGGGGCTCGGCGCTCGGATTCTACTGGGCGCAACGCCATCCCGCTGCGGTCAAAGCGCTTGTCTATATGGAAGCGATCGTGCAACCGCTGAGCTGGGCGGACTGGCCTGCAGCGGCGACGAATATCTTCAAGGTATTTCGTTCGCCAGCGGGCGAGGAAGTGGTGTTGCAGAAGAATGTCTTCGTCGAACGAGTGCTTCCCGCCAGCGTGATGCGGAAGTTGACTGATGAGGAAATGGCGGTCTATCGCCGTCCCTTTTTGGAGCCGGGCGAATCCCGACGGCCAACGCTGACGTGGCCGCGGCAGATTCCGCTGGATGGCGAGCCGGCGGATGTCGTCGCCATCGTCGAGAGCTACGGCAAGTGGCTTGCCGCCAACGCCATACCGAAACTGTTCATCAACGCCGATCCTGGCGCGATCTTAATCGGCAGGCAGCGTGAGTTCTGTCGCACCTGGCCGAATCAACAAGAGGTGACCGTCAAGGGACTGCATTTCATTCAGGAAGATTCGCCTGCTGAAATTGGCCGGGCGATTGCGAGGTTTTTACAGACTTTTTCAAGTTAGCACTACGTCATACGCAATACGTGCTACGTGGTGCGTGATGCATGTTACGTGATATCGATTGCCCTGTATTCTCAGGTTTGATGAGGAGGAACCCATGCCATACTCAACCCTAGAGTTTGACGTCAAAGACAGTATTGCTCGCATCACGCTGAATCGGCCGGACGCCGCGAACGCGCTGAACCTTGAGATGAGCAAAGAACTCATGCAGGTCGCGCTGGAGTGCAGTGAAGATGCCAGGATTCGCGCGGTCATCATGACCGGCAACGGACGGATGTTCTGTGCCGGTGGCGACCTCAAGAGTTTTGCCGCCCAGGGAGAAAAACTCGCCTACCACTTAAAAGAAGTGACAACGTATCTCCATGCCGCTGTCTCGCGCTTCACACGCATGGACGCGCCGGTCATTGCCGCTGTGAATGGCACGGCGGCGGGCGCAGGGATGAGCCTGGCGTGTTCGTGCGATCTCGTCCTGGCGGCGGAATCAGCCAAGTTTACCATGGCCTATACCCGCGCCGGTTTAACGCCAGACGGTTCCTCTACGTATTTTCTCCCGCGTATTGTTGGTCTCAAGCGTGCGCTTGAACTGACGCTGACGAACCGCCTGCTCACTGCGCAAGAAGCGGAACAATGGGGCATTGTCACAAAAGTTGTACCAGATGCAAATCTCCAGGCAGAAGCCGATGCATTTGCTGTCCAGCTTGCTTCCGCCGCCACCGGCGCCCTTGGCGCAACGAAACGGCTACTGCATAGCGGCTGGAATGAGACATTAGAGACACAGATGGAGCTGGAAGCTCAGGCCATCGCGGTTCGCGCGCATACACACGATGGACGCGAAGGCATTGCCGCGTTTTTGGAGAAGCGTGCGCCGAAGTTTACGGGAAAGTAAGCCTGATTGATTCACCCTTGCCGCCCAGATACGGGTAGGCTGCATAATGTACCGGTGGAAGGAGGGTGCTCACGTGGTCACTCCAGCCAATTGGCTTAACGGCGAACTGCAACGGCAGATTCGCGAGTTTCAACAACAGATGTTGCCGAGGATCCCGAAAGAGATCCGCGATACGTTCGAAAAGACCACGGCGGATCTCATCAAGACAGGGATTGCCGAGCGCGCGTTGCATGAAGGCGCGAAAGCGCCGGACTTCACCCTCCCTAATGCGAAAGGTCAGCTTGTGAAGTTTTCCGACGCTCTTGCTAAAGGTCACGCGGTGGTGACCTTCTACCGCGGCGGCTGGTGACCTTACTGTAACCTGCAGTTGCGGGACTACCAAAAACATCTCTCCGAAATGCAAACCTTAGGCGCTTCGCTTATCGCCATCACGCCGGAGACGCCGGACAAGTCGCTCTCCACCACCGAGAAGAACGCCCTACAATTTGAGGTTTTGACAGATAAAGGCAACACCGTCGCCCGCCGGTTTGGCCTGGCGTTTTCTGTGGCTGACGTGTTGCGACCGATCTATAAGCAGATCGGCGCAGATTTGCCCGCGTACAATGGCGATGAATCGTGGGAACTGCCGATTCCCGCCACCTATGTCATCGCCAAAGACGGGACGGTGAAACTCGCCTTCGTAGACGCCGATTACACACATCGCTTGGAAACGATGGCGATTCTCGATTGTCTACGATCGCTACAGCAAGAGCTGAAGAGGCGGGTTTGAAACTCCTCTCTCCGCCAGTCAGATCTCTAACGAGCAGCAAAGAAATCCACCCTATTTCTTCAGAACAAAAAGAGGGACGTGATATGAGTGAAACCTCCCATTCTCCCACCGCCGTGGTTGTAGGCGTCGGTCCGGGCTTGGGCGCGGCGTTGGCGCGCCGCTTTGCCGCAGGCTATACCGTCGCCGTGCTTGCACGGAAAGAAGACTATCTCGCGAACCTGGTGAAGGAAATCGAAAGCGCGGGCGGACGCGCTCTCGCGATTCCCGCGGACGTGGCGAAAGAGGAGCAGATTGCCGCAGCTTTCACTACGATTCGCGACAAACTCGGCGCGCCAGAGATATTGATCTACAATGCCGCCATGCGCCCGGTTGGCCGTTTGATGGAAACGAAACCAAGCACGTTTGAGACCACCTGGCGCGTGAGCGCATTCGGCGCTTTTCTCTGTGCGCAACACGTCGTGCCTGATATGCAAGCAAGAGCAAAAGGAACCATTCTCTTCACCGGCGCCACCGCCGGGGTCAAACCCTTCCCAACTTCCGCCGCCTTTGGTCCGGCCAAGTTTGCGCTCCGCGGCCTCGCCCAGGTCCTGGCGCGCGATTTAGGCCCGCAAGGCGTTCATGTTGCCTACGTCAATATTGACGGCGCGATTGATATGCCTGCGATCAGGCAACGTTTCCCCAATCTCAAAGAAGAGGACATGCTTAAACCGTCGGCCATCGCTGACGTCTACTGGCACCTCGCCCATCAGGACCGTAGCGCGTGGACACACGAAATCGATGTCCGTCCTTTCAAAGAGAAGTTTTAAAGATGGACAACGCGATACATAGCCAATAATACGGAGCTGTGGAGATCTCTCTCCATTGTACAGCCTGCACGCTGTCTGTGGTGGGGTTGGTAAGGACATGGAGAAGCTGCTCTAATAAAGCCACTATGGACAGCATATCTGGCGCATGGATTCTTCGCCGGCTTCTCTCCTGGTGGGCTTTCCTCACTTTTACTTTTAGCCGCTGCACCGCCGCAGGCAGCCCAGATTTACCACTTCACAATATTAAGCTTCCGTCAGGGTTCGCCATCGGCGTGTATGCCGAAGGCGTCAAGGACGCCCGCTCGCTGGCGTTGAGCCCGAACGGCACGGTCTTTGTTGGCTCGATGGGCGCAGGAAATGTGTATGCTCTCGCAGATCGCGACAAAGACAACAAAGCCGAGGAAATTCACCTCATCGCCCGCGGCCTGAACGCTCCGAACGGCGTCGCGTTCTACCATGGCGCGCTTTATGTGGCGGAGATTAGCCGTATTCTCCGCTTTGATGAGATTGAGGAACAGCTCAGCGACCCGCCCAAACCTGTTGTCGTCAATGACAGTTTACCGAATGACCGCCACCACGGCTGGAAATTTATCAGCTTTGGACCAGACGGTTTCCTTTACGTCCCCGTCGGCGCGCCGTGTAACGTCTGTGAGCGAGAAGATAAGCGGTACGCCTCGCTTTTACGCATGAAACCAGACGGCAACGGGCTGGAAATATTCGCGCACGGCATCCGGAATACGGTAGGGTTCGACTGGCATCCACAAACGAAAGAACTATGGTTCACCGATAATGGACGCGATTGGCTCGGTGACAACTCGCCCCCGGATGAACTCAATCGAGCCCCGAAACCAGGACTGCACTTTGGCTTCCCCTATTGCCACGGCGCCGCTATCCCTGATCCACAGTTCGGCAAGAAACGATTATGTGAGGAATGCACTCCTCCGGCGCTGCTGCTTGGACCGCACGTCGCGGCCTTGGGCATGCGGTTCTACACCGGCGCTATGTTTCCCACCGAGTACCACGGGCAGATTTTCATCGCCGAGCACGGCTCGTGGAATCGTAGTTCGCCAATTGGCTATCGCATTACCCTTGGACGCTTTACAGGCGCCGGCGCGATGAAGTACGAGGTATTCGCTGAAGGCTGGCTGCAACATGGTCGCCCCTGGGGGCGTCCGGTTGATGTACAGGTGATGCCTGACGGCGCTTTGCTGGTGTCGGACGACTTCGCGGATGCTATTTACCGCATCAGTTACGCTAGGTAAGTGTGCGCTCACAAACGGAAAAAGGAGGAAAAGCAATGCATGGAACGCCGAAATTTTATTGACCGCACATATTTGGAGTTGCCATAGCATTCCAGTCGTCAGAGAGAATAACGTCGTCACGGCCCGTGACCAGGCCCTACTCCAGACATGGAGGAATTCGCATGCGCTCTTCCACCCTTACTTCCAGCCTCGCTCTTGCAGCATTGCTTGTTTTCTCGACTCTCGCTCATAGTGAACAAGCCAGGGAGGCCTCTTCAATGCAAAAACACTCCATGCCCTCGAGTCGTCAAATACTGGAGGTGAAAACGTTCCCACCGGCGGTAGTTGACTTCATGCGTCAACCAATCGCTTCACAACTTGTCACTATCAACCCCAACGGCAGTCCGCAAGTCACGATTATGTGGTTCAGATATGAAAACGGCGCGCTGCTATTCACGACGACAACAGACCGCATTAAGTTTCGCAACATGCAAAAGGACCCTCGCGCCGTCCTGACCGTGTTAGACCCCTCTAACATGTACCAATGGGTGATCGTCCATGGGAGGCTTTCTATCGATACTCGCGATCCGGTCGCTTTTTACAAAGGATTAGCCGAACACTATCTGACTGGCGAGGCGTTGGAAGGATGGAAAAAGACGGCGGTTATGGACAAACGCACCGTATTGAAGCTCACGCCGACTCGTATCCGCGCCATGGGTTTTCCGCAACAATAAGGAGCAGCTATGCCATTCACGCTCAAGAACGCTACTGTGGTCATCCTCGGCGGCAGTTCAGGCATTGGCCTCGCGACGGCGCGGGCCGCCCAAGCCGAGGGCGCATCTGTCATTATCACCGGACGTTCTGCGGCGCGGCTTGAGGCCGCGCAGGCTGTGCTTGGCGGGACGGCGCGCACGGTCGTACTGGATGTTGCCGACGAAGCAGGAACCCGGTCATTCTTTCAAGCATTAGATTCATTGGATCATCTTTTCCTCACAGCTGGAACGCTGGTCAAAGACACCCATCTGTCGCCCGCCAGCGCGGCGTTGCGCCCCGCCATGGATACGCGCTTCCTTGGCGCTTTGTACGCCGCTAAGTATAGTGCGCCCAAGATCCGCAGCGGGGGGTCAATTACATTTATGTCCGGCACGGCGGCGCGAAGACCATTGGAAGGCGCGTCAGTAGCGTCGGCCTCGTGCGGCGCGGTTGAAGCTTTTGCCAGAGCGCTGGCGGTTGATCTGGCGCCGATCCGGGTGAACACTATTCAACCTGGTTTTGTCGATACTCCGCTGTTGGACGATGTGCTCGGCGGTCAGAAGAAAGAGATTCTCGCGGCGGTCGCGAAGCGTCTGCCGGTGCGGCATATCGGCACGCCAGAGGAGATCGCTGATGCTGTGTTGTTTTTGATGAAAAACAGTTATGTGACCGGCATTACGTTGACGATTGACGGCGGTGGGGTGTTGGTGTAGATGGTAGCGCCTCAATCTGAGGCGGCGCCTGCAAGTTTTTTCCCCATTGCCAGGGACGATCAATAATGTCCGGCTCAATGTTTTTCCCTGGATCGCCTACAGGTCGATCTTCCCCTCTCCTTTGATGGAGAGGGTTAGGGAGAGGGGGATCCGAGTGCGGGGTGGCGAATGTGGAAGAGAGTATAGAAACCGAGTGTTGCGGCGCTCCGCATCCCGTAGGTCGCCAATTCCGCATTCAAGCGGCCCCTCTCTCTGTCTCTCTCCCACGAGGGGAGAGAGGATCCAAAAATAACCTCTTCATATGGATGTCAACTGCTATCGGTTAACCAGTTGCTTTTCTCTATACCCTACTCAGGACTCAGCACTCGTTACTCAGAACTGAAAGTGCGGCATCACCTCCCTCGCGAACAACTCCATCGAGCGTCTCACAATCGCGGGCTCAACTAAGCCGCCTTGATTGAAGTACCCAATGAATTCATCCATCTGAAACTCACGCTGCAATGCTCGGATGCGCTCGACACAATAGTCCGGGTCGCCGAAGACGCTCATGCGTTCAACTTTTTCGTAGGTGGCCCGCTCCAGCTTGGCGACGGCGTCACGGAAGGCTTCATAACTTTTGATTGTCGTCTCGCCCAAGGGCCGCAGCCGCTCGCCTGCCGCCTTGAAGAAGTTCATCAAGCTGGCCTCACACTCTTCACGCGCTTTCGCACGACTGTCCGATACATGCACGGAGAACATCAACGCCACATCCTGACGGGCGCCAGGCTGCAACGTTTCGCGATGGACCCCAAGGTACTCGCGTAATTTATCCGGCGGATTGATTAGCGGTGAGGCGAAGATCGGCAACCCTAGTCGTCCAGCAATGGCGAACGTGTCAGGGCTATTGGCGGCCAGACGGATCGGCGGATGGGGTTTTTGCAACGGCTTTGGCACGACGGCAAGGTCGTCAGCGTGGAAGTATTTGCCATGGTAAGAGAGGCGCTCGCTTGTCCACGCTTTGAGAATCACCTCGAGCGCTTCCTCGAAGCGCTCACGGCTCTCTTCTTGAGGGATGTTATAGCCAACATAATGAATCGGCGCCGTGCCTCGGCCCACGCCGAACTCTAACCGGCCATTACTGAGAATGTCCGCCGTCGCAGCCTCTTCCGCCATTTTCACCGGACTATGCAAAGGCAATAATGACACTGCCGTCCCTAAGCGAATGCGCTTCGTGCGTTGCGCCGCCGCCGCCAGCACCATCAGCGGTGACGCTAAAACTGAGGAACGGCGACCGAAATGCAACTCTCCCAGCCATACCGTGGCAAATCCAATTTCATCCCCTAATACAATCTGGGCAATGAGGTCCTGCAGGCGCTGACTCTCTGATTGCGTGTCCGCACACGGCAGCTGATCGAAAAACCCGAATCGCATAATTTTCCTCTCTTATGTCACTGGACCTTGCTTAAAGAGACATGAAGGCGGCGACACACAGCGCGAGGCCGCCAAGATACGTGCCCAAAGCGCCGATGAAGCGCAAGGGGTGCGGTTTCGCCAGCGTCGGCGAAACGATGATGCCGACAGCGATTAAATAACGGCAGGCAGTCACGATCCACATCGTCCACAATATCCAGGCGGCGGGATTGCGCGCGCCAAGAAACAACATCAAGACCGCCAGCATAGGCGCATACTCGGTCGTGTTGCCGTGCGCGCGCACCATTTTATACAGGCGGTCGGTGGGATCCGGGTTAAACCCGGCAATTGTGTTTGTGCTCCCCCTGGTCGCCGAAACACCCAAGCCGAGACCAAAAACCAGCACCCCTAACAGCGCCGTACATACAATCGCAGTGCCCATATCCCCCCCATTGGATTCCAACATGTTTCTTTTTTTACAGGCTTCTCACTCACTGTTACAGCAATGCTCCAGGCTGCTATCCCGACGCAATGCTTGTTTCGTCGCTCTTGCCGTTTTCAGTCCCTTTCATCTTTATTCCAATACCCCTGCGGCGACCAGCTCCGTAATGCGCTCTTCGCTATAACCGAGAAGGGTTTCCAAGACATATTGATTATCACGCCCCATCGTCGCCGCCGAGCCCTCAATCCGCGCCGGGGTGCGCGACAGGCGAAAGCGCGATCCTTCGACCGTGGTTTTCCCGTACTTTGGATGATCAAGCTGCACGAAGTGCCCGCGATGGATAAGTTGAGGATCATCCGCCAGCTCCAGGATCGTCCGCACAGCGCTGGCGGGCACGCCATGCGCCTGCAACGCAGTCTCCATCTGAAAAGGATCTTTGTTTTTTGTCCAGGAGGCGATGATTTCGTCTAGCGCCTCTTGATGGCTTAACCGAGCGATCTGGGTGGCAAAACGCTCATCCTGCAGGAGATCAGGCCGTTCTATCGTGGAGCAGAGCGCCCGCCACTGCGCGTCATTCGTCACCGCAAGCGCAATCCACCGATCCGTTCCCGCCGCTGGATAGACTCCATGAGGGGCATAGTGACGATCGCGGTTGCCTGCAGGCTCTTGTGGACGGCCATTCACTTCACAGTCCAATAACGCTGTGCCGAGAAAATGCAGCGCCGCCTCCGCTTGCGCCAGATCGATGTATTGCCCCTGGCCGGTGCGGCGTTTGTACTCTAACGCGGCAAGAATCGCGGTGGCGTTGAACCACGGCGAAATATAGTCCGTATAGGCCCCAAAAGGACCAGCAGGCGGGCGATCCGGCCAGCCCGCCAAATTAGTGAACCCAACGATCGCCGCCGCCAGATTGCCGAAACCGGCGAACCGCGCCAGCGGTCCAGTCTGCCCCATAAGGCACGTACTGAGCATGATGAGGTCTGGCTTGATGGCGCGCAAGGACTCGTAATCGAGCCCCCAAGCAGCCATCGCCTTTGGGGAGAACGATTCTGTCACTACATCCGCCCAGCGCACCAGGTCAAACAGCACGGAGCGGCTCTCTTTCTTCGAGAGATCGAGCGTGATCATCCGTTTGCCCGCGTTCATATTGAAAAACAGGCCGGAACTCTCGGCGCCCGGTTGACCGTTATGAAACGGGCCCACCGTACGGGTGGCGTCGAAACGACTGGCGGATTCAATACGCACAACGGTCGCGCCGTAATCGGCGAGCATACGCGTCGACGCCGGCCCAGCAATCACCCACATGAAGTCGAGAATTTTAACATCGGAAAGAGGAAGGTTGTTCGACATGTGCATACTCCGTTGTTGTAAGCTTGTGGTGCGCGAAATGCGGCGCGTGAGACGTGAGGCGTGATACTTTCGGTGTGAGGCCGCTCCTCCCAAGTTCACGCACCACGCCTCACGTCTCACGGAATTAGATCACTCCCTTACTGCGCAACTCCGCCACCTGCCTCTCAGACAATCCCAGCTCGTTCACATAAATCTCGTGATTATGTTCCCCAATCGTTGGCGGGCGACGGCGGTATTTGATAGGAGACACGCTGAATTTTGCGAACGGACCGGGATAACGAATAGTTTCACCGAGTTCTGGGTGAACGAGCGTTTGCCAATAGCCTCGTGCGGCCAGTTGTTCACTCTGCAGCACTTCATCGATTGTCAGAATTGGCGCAATGAGCAGTCCGCGAGTGAGGGCGGCCTGGAGCAATTCAGCCTTGGTTTTGCTTTTGGTAAACCGTTCAAGCAAAAGTTTGAGTTGCTCATACTCCGCCAGGGCTTCCGGTTCGCCAAAGAAGACCTTGCCCATCGCCACCCAATCTTTGTCGCGCGTGGCGGCGTCGCAAAAGCCTTCCTCACACACCCATTCCATCAACCGCCGG
>DATLYA010000246.1:0-17688 GCA_035575235.1 Candidatus Methylomirabilota bacterium | reverse complement strand
GGCGCACGGCGGCGGAACAGTCGTCTACATTGGCGCGACAAGTTCCGTAAAGGGCTACGCCAAATCATCGGCCTTCGCCACTGGCAAATTTGCCTTGCGGGCCTTAGCCCAATGCAACGCCCGCGAGTTTGGTCCGCAGGGTATCCACGTGTTCCATGTCATTATCGACGGCGGCATCGACGACATTCCACTTGGAGAAGAGCGCGAAGTCAAACCGGGTATGCTTGATTCACGCTCCATTGCTCGCATTGTAGCGCAAGCGGTGGCGCAGCCGCGCGATACCTGGATGCACGAATTCGATATCCGACCGTCGGTAGAGAATTTTTAGTAGTTCAGAAATGCTTCTCCATTCCGAATATGCTCAATCCATACGCGCTGCGCCCCAAGGGCCAACAAGCGTCTATTCTCGCCATTCTCTAATGCAAGCACCGGCTTTCCCCAGGACAGCGCGCGTTCGCAAAGCCGTTCAATCTTTCCTCCTGGGATAGCGTGGGCGATGAGAACAACATCAGCAAGGGCGGCGACCAGCTCATTCCGCAACACTGCACGGCGCGTGGTCGCCCGCCGCTGTTCTCCCGCAAAAGACGACACGAATAAGAGACGGTCTTGGATGAGCGCCTTCTTCCAATCCGCCGACAAACGCAACTGCTCCAGACTCCGGGCCGGGCAGGCAATGACGGAGGCGACCCCCTCTAACAACAGGCGCAGGCATTCTTTCTCCATCGGCGCATGGAAGCCGCCCACTACGGTCACCCCAGCCGCGCCCAGGGCGCGGGCAAGTTCGTAGGTTTGTACGATAATCGATTCGGTACACTGCACCGAGCAAAACAACGCCACAAGAGGATGCCTGCGCAGAAGGTTTACATTGCCCCGTATGGCCAGACCAACCGGAGCATCGTCGGCCAAGTAGAGATGCAGCGCCGGCGGATACGCCGCCTCACTTCGGTTGATATAAATAAGATCGGCCATGCCACAAGGGAAAGCATGAAGGACTGTCCTGTGTCAAGAAGAAACAGTACAGTACCAGGCATGAGTACGCCGGCAAGTCAGCAGCATATCGAACTCAAACTCGCGCGGGTGCGGGATGCGCAGCGGATTGCGGAGATGTCCCGCGATCTCATTGAGTTTGGCTTGCCATGGTCGTGGACGGTTCGCCGAGTTGCTGCTCACATCCGCTCGTCAAACAGCAACGTCTTGACCGCCTGGGCGCAAGAACGCCTCGTCGGCTTCGCCATCATGCAATACTTTGAGGAACATGCACACTTGAATTTGCTCGGCGTCGAACCCGCGTATCGCCGCGGCGGCCTCGGCCGCCGCCTGGTCGAATGGCTCGAGGAAACAGCCCGGGCTGGAGGCATGTTTACCGTGACATTGGAAGTGCGCGCGGGACAAATGGGCGCGCGCGCGTTTTACCGCACTCTGGGGTATCAAGAGCGCCAGTACGTTCCCGGTTATTATAGCGGCCGCGAGGCGGCGATCAGGATGGTGCACGACCTGCGGCGTCCGAGCTCACCGCCACGCGTGTAAGCAATTTTGCTTACCGACACATCATCTGGCTGTCGTGAGAAACTTGGCTTTCTTCACCACTTCGGTCATGGCGCCCGCGTAAGATCATCGGGTTCGGCGCGAGGATGCGAGGAGAGTAGTGGTGTTCAGAATTCGTCAATTCGACTGGCTGTTCGATCGTGTTGCCAGACGGCGGAGTCTCAGATAAAGCGTTTGAATTATGCCGTTGTAATAACGAGCCCATACGGGGAGATTACTTATGTCATCGACACACGGAGGCCAATCTGCCGCGGTTCGCGCCCGCGTGAATCACCCCATCATCGATTCTGACGGCCATCAGGTCGAGATGGGGCCGATTTTCCTTGACTATCTCAAAGCCGAAGCCGGCCCCAAGGTCGCCGAGCGGTTCCCTGTCATTTCGCTGGACGGCTATGCTGATGCAGGGTGGTGGACGCTCTCGCCGCAAGAGCGTCACGAACGCCGCAGCATGCGACCCACCTGGTGGGCCTCGCCCGCACGCAACACGAAAGACCTGGCGACGGCTTTCTATCCCAAACTGTTCCACGAACGGCTGGACGAGTTTGGCATTGATCTGTCGGTTGTGTACCCGACTGTTGGTCTGGTCATCGTACAAATTGTGGATGACGAGGTCCGGCGAGCAGCGGCGCGCGCACTCAACAAAATGAAAGCCGATATGTTCGCCGGATATACGGACCGCCTCCTGCCAGTCGCAACAATCCCCATGCATACGCCGCAAGAAGCGATCGAGGAACTGGAGTATGCCGTTCGCACCCTCGGACTGCGTGCGATCATGATGGCCAGTTATGTGCGTCGGCAGATCAAAGCCGCCGCGCGAATCTCACCCGAAGCTGCTCGGTACACGTATTGGCTGGATACTTACGGCCTCGACAGTGAATACGATTATGATCCGGTGTGGAAGAAGTGCGTCGAGCTGGGCGTGTCACCAACCTTTCATTCCGTGGGCTACGGCTGGGGCAGCCGAGCGACGCCAACAAACTATGTGCACAATCACCTGGGCAACTTCGCCTCCAGCGCCGACGCGGTGTGCCGTGGGCTGTTCTTAGGCGGCGTGCCCAAACGTTTTCCCACGTTGACCTTCGCCTTTATGGAGGGCGGCGTGGCCTGGGCGCGCACTCTTTACTGCGATTTGCTCTCACATTGGGAGAAACGCAACTGGGAAGCAGTGCAGAAGTACAATCCCGCCGCCATTGACCGTAACGTGTTCCTCGATCTCTCGCAGCGTTATGGCGGCAAGCTCCTCGAAGGCCGGGCCGAAGAGGTGCTACGCAGTTATCAAATCTTCATGTCGCGCGGCGAAGACCCCGCGCTGCTTGACGAATGGGCGCCAAGCGGCATTCAGAGTCCTGAAGAGATTCGCGACATCTTCACGCAACAATTCTATTTCGGCTGCGAGGGGGATGATCCGCTGAACGCCCTGGCCTTCGACGCCAAGGGCTCGCCGTTTAACGCCACACTCTACGCTATTTACGGCTCTGACCTGGGTCACTGGGACGTGCCGGACATGAGCGACGCAGCACACGAGGCGTATGAGCTGGTCGAGAAGGGACTTCTCAGTGAAGCGGACTTTCGGGACATGGTATTTACCAGCCCCGTCAAGTTCTGGACATCGACCAACCGAAACTTTTTTCAGGGCACGGTCGTCGAGAAGGCTGCGCAGCAGTTGGCGGATGGTTTGGCTGAGACGCGCTGACAGTTGGCCATCTAGCGGGCGTTTGAAAAGTCAGAGGAGCATGTCATTGCGAGCGCAGCGAAGCAATCTTTGCCCGCAAACAGAGATTGCTTCGTCGCCTTTGGCTCCTCGCAATGACATTCCCCTCAAGCTTCGCCCATTTGTCTCAAAGTACCTGGCGGAGAGGCCTTCTTCATCTGACAGCGCCCTTTTGAAAGTAACGAATGACCTCTTCTCCTAATCTGGTGAGGCACTCCAGGAATTCCGCCTTGCTGGGATAATGACCTGAAGAAGGCCGCGGGTTGCGCGTCCGAATACACACAAAGTCGGGTTGCAGGCGTTCTTGCACTTCACCCAGTCTATCAATCCACTTCTGCGGCGGCCCCAGAATAAGGAACTGGCGCTCCAGTCTTTCTACCGGGTGCTCTTCTGCATTTGACGTCATGCCATGTTGCTCATAAAAGCTGAGCTCACGCACCCAGCGATGACCATGTAACTTTCTCAGTTCGGCTTCGTCCTCACCGACCCAGCCTTCATAGGCGAGCGCCACGCGCCAGTTCTTCTTTCCGCGCTTGTATGCTTGTTCGCGCCAGTAATTGATCTTCTGTGCAGCACGTTCGAGCTCAGGAGGAAACCACCAGACCCAGCCATCCCAGTCGAGCGCCCGTGCAATTGCCTTGTCATAGAATGCGCCAACCCAAATCGGCGGACGCGGGCGTTGGTATGGTTTGGGGGTCAACATGATATTATCGTATTCGTAAAATTGTCCCTGGAAAGAGAAATTGTCCTGCGTCCACACCCCCTCGATCACCCGTATGGCTTCCTCAAAGCGCGCCCCGCGGCGCTTCATCGGCGCGCCGAATAAGCGAAAATAATCCGCGTGATACCCAACGCCAGCGCCAAAAATCAGCCGGCCTTTCGATAACTGATCAATTAAGGCAAGTTGTTCCGCGAGATGGACTGGATGATGGTACGTCGGCTGGATCACGGTGGAAGCGATATGCACGCGAGAGGTGCGCGCGGCAATGGCGGTCGCCAGGATAACCGTGGAGGGACAAAACGTCTCAGTTCGTGCGTGGCGTTCTGGCAACCAGACGCCATCAAAACCAACGCGTTCGGCAGTTTCAGCCTCAATGAGCAAGTGCTCCATCGCCTCGGCCACTTCACGGTGTCCAGGAATTTGTTGATCATAACCGCCAAAATGTGTATCAGGCATGTACGCGAGACGCATAAATACCTCCTTCTTTTCTCCTCAAGAATCTTAGAGGCATGACATAGCGTTAGAAAGAAAACAAGGGGAAGGAAATGAACCTCAACGACATTCTTGAAAGAATTCCCAATTATCAAGAATTTCTCACCCTAGAGGAACTGCATCAGAGTTCCGTGCGGCTGGTCGAAGAATTCCCGCGACTTGCCCAACTGCAAGTGATAGGCGCTTCTACAGAGGGGCGGCCAATCGAACTGCTGACCATTGGCCAGGGAAAGCGCGCGGCGCTCTTCCTTGGCGCGCCTCATCCCAATGAGCCTATCGGCATCCTTACGTTAGAGTTCTTGAGCCGTCTATTTTGTGAACGGGCGGATCTGCGGGAGCAGTTGGACTGTACTTTTCTGATCGTCAAGGCGTCCGATCCTGACGGGTTGGCGCTGAACGAGAGTTGGTTCAAAGGCGCTTTTTCTCCACTGCGATATGCGTTGAACTACTACCGCCCTCCGCAAAATGAACAGGTGGAGTGGGGATTTCCTATTCGCTATAAGACGCTGCATTTCACGACTCCCCCAGCGGAAACACAGGCAGTGATGCGTCTCATGGAGCAATACCGGCCCGACTTCCTCTACAGTCTTCACAACGCTAGCTTCTGCGGCGTGTACTTCTATCTCTCTCGCCGCCTGCCAGCATTGTTCCCGCGGCTCCATAACCTAGTGGCTGAATATGCGCTTCCCTTGCATCGCGGCGAACCGGAAGCGCCGTACATTCAGCCGTGGGACCGCGCGATCTATCCCCTCTTTGGCGCGCGGGAGGGATATGATTTTCTGGAAAAAAACCTTGGCGAAGATCCGGCTCCGTATCTTTCTACCGGGACAAGTTCGGATGATTATCTCAAAACCCTGGCGCCCACCGCGCTCTCGTTTGTCTGTGAATTGCCTTATTACACCGATCCTGTTCTTGAAGATGAAACACTGGCGGGGGTCACTCGGCGTGAGGCAATGGCCGAAGGGATGAGTCGGACTGAAGCTACCGTGCACATATTGGAAGCGCACTTTCTCGCCTTGTGCGAGCAATTGCCTCAGGATCGCCTGTTCCGTTCAGTTGCCGAATACCTGCGGCGCACTCCCAAGCGGCTTGCCGCCCAGAAAAAGGCCTTTGAAGCGCCCCTGTATGGACAGGAGGCCACTCGCGCGCAGGCGTTCGATGCAAAAGTGTGCCGCAGTTTTCATTGCCTGCTCTATCTAGGAGAAATGTACCGGCTGGCCACGGCAATAGGCGAGCAAGGCCGGGCGGAGGAGATGCGCGAGCATATCACCGAGCGCATGGCGCAGATCGAGGCGGAAAGCACGCTGCACATTTTACCGCTGCAGAAGCTGGTCGCGATCCAGGCCGGCAGCGGCCTGCTCGCGCTCGCCGCGACGGCTAACGATTGAAAAGAGCGAAAAGTCGCTGGCCAAGAAGACCAACCAGCGGAGGAAGCAGCAGGCTCGGAATCGCACGGGCGGCGGCAAACGGCCACCCCAAGAATGGCGCTTCCCAGGAAAACAAGCGTGTCGGCGACAGCAAGGATTTGGCGGTAATAAAGGTCACTAAAGGACCAACGCCGACGCCTTGGTTGAAGAGCGAGGCCGCGATGGGGAATACCACGTAGGGCCCACCTGGCATGGCGAGGCCAATGAACCAACCGATCAAGATTCCCTTCCAGCCAGATTGTTCGCCCATCCATTTGACGAGGACCTCACGGGGGACCAATACATCGAAAAATCCGGCAAGGCAAAATCCCAACAGCAGCGGCAGCCACACATCCTGTAACAATCCCCACGTGGCCTGAAATCCGCGTAGCGGTAAGTCTGGACCTTTTATATAGGCCCAGAGAATCATCACCAACGTCAAACCGCCCATCACCCAAATGGAGGAATCCACGCCCTTCTTCCTTTTTTGCCGGCCCCGTGCGCCAGCTGGACTCGTCGACCTTGCCGTTGCTGCTGCGCCTGCCGTAGTTGCGGTTTCTCCTTCTACGGACTTCCTCATAAGCGAGCCAATAACCGTTCGCTATTCTTTTGGTCGCGATAGACAAAGGGAGCGGCAGGCCCCTGTTCGGCGGCAGCGACCGCGTCGACAACGATGTCATGATGGGGAGACAGATGGCAGACAGGATCAGTCGCCGCTGCATCTCCAGTCAGCAAAAAAGCCTGACAGCGGCAACCCGCAAAATCCACTTCCTTTTTTGGACAACTTCGACACGGCTCCTGCATCCACGCATCGCCGCGAAAAGCGTTGAGCGCAGGCGATGCTCGCCAGATCGTCGCGAGCGACTGTTGTTTGACATTATCAAAGCGCAAATTCGGGATACTAAGCGCGGCATGGCAGGGCAAGACTTCGCCTGTGGGCGTAATGCACATGTAGGTGCGCGCCCAGCCCCCCATGCAGGGTTTGGGCTCTTTGGTGAGATAATCCACCTGCACGAAGACAATTTCCATCACGCCTCGATAGCGCTCCCGCGCCTCTCGGGCGACGCCGGCCGCCTTGTCGCGTTGCGCTTGCGTCGGCAGTAACGCACTGCGATTTTCCAGCGCCCAAGCATAATATTGACTATTGGCGAGTTCGAGCCGTTGCGCGCCGAGTTCCACACCGAGGGCGATCAGCTCGGGAATATGTTCAATATTGTAGCGATGAATCACCACGTTGAGCGTCAAGGGAAACCCGAGCTTCTTGATGAGCCGCGCCACCTCAAGCTTCTTGTCATACGAGCGCACGCCGGCAATGAGTTCCGCCGTCTCGCGATCGGTATCTTGGATGCTCAATTGTATATGATCGAGTCCGCACTCACGGAACTGCCGCAGGTTTTCCTCTGTGAGCAGCGTGCCGCCGGTAATTAAATTGGTATACAGGTCGCACTGGCGCGCATGGCGAATCAGGGCAGGCAGGTCTTTGCGCACCATCGGCTCGCCTCCAGACAGATGCACTTGCACTACGCCTAACTCCGCCGCTTCGGAAAAGGCTCGTTGCCACTGCTCTGTGCTCAATTCGGCTTCCTGCAAGCGCAGATTGATCGGATTGGAGCAATACGGACAGCGCAACGGACAACGATAGGTCAGCTCAGCAACCAACGTGTAAGGACGAGGAGCAGTCATACCTTCTAGGTCTCCAGCAGGCCGCGGGTCCGCAGGCGGATCAGCAAGGCCGTCACTTCATTGGCGATCACACCGCGCTCGGCTCCGGTGAATTGCTCGACTAAGGCGTCGACAATCTGCTCGATCCCACGCTGGCCATCGCACAGTTTCAGAATCGCCGCGGCGCTGTCATTTAAGATCAGCGCCGCTTCGGGAAAAACCAGCATGTGTTTTTTTTCTACATTGTCCCAACGCAACCGCGCTTTGGCGGCAAGCCGCGGGCGGTAGTCGGCAGGAAGTTCAGCCATAGCATCTGCGCTCACTTTCCCCACAAAGGCGGCAGCAATCCCGGGGTGACATACGCAAAATGCACTGCATCCAACAGGCTCCAGAGGATATGGCATTTCGTCGTTAAGACGCGCACCACTCGCTCCTGCAGCTCACGCGTCGTGCAATGCGTCACGACATACTCAAGGCCGTATTCGACGTCGCGCGGCGCTTGAATGAGCCGCGAACGAAAATATTCGAGCCCTTCTTTCTTCACCCACGGATAATGTTCTTCAAAGGCCGGCAGTCGGCGCGCCATCAGCGTAGGCGCAAAGAGTTCGGTTAATGACGACCCCACAGCTTCGACTAACGAATGGGCCTGTACAAGCGTCAGATACGCATCCACTGCGAAACGGACAGCCGGCAGCACGAAGCGGAAGCTTTCCATGTCCTCTCGGCGTAGGCCGGCGGCTTCGCCAAGAACGAGCCACTTCTGAATGCCGCCGGGGTCTTGTCCGGGCGCGCCATCGTGGTCGATGATCCGTTGAATCCACGCGCGCCGTTCCGCCGGCGTCGTCATCTTGGCCATGATCACCGAATCTTTCTTCGGAATCATGGCTTGATAGTAAAAGCGGTTTTCGATCCATGCCTGGAGCTGCCGCCGGGTGAGTTTTCCCTCATGCATCAATACATGGAACGGATGTTTATCGTGATATCCTTCCCCACCAACAGCGCGGAGCCGCTGGATAAACTCTTCACGGCTTAACAACCTCTGGTCCTCGGCCTGACTTTCGCTCGTGCTCATATGCGTTTCTTCTCCCCGTCGCTCAGTTTTCCATAGTCAGTTCATACATCGAACTCCATGCCGTCAAAGGCTACTTCCCACCCAGCCTCAGCCACGATTCGTCGTTCGGGTGAATCCTCGACAAGTAGGGGGTTAGTATTGTTCAGATGTGTATAAATTTTTCGCGGACGCCGCAAACCCGCTAACTGCGCCAGACTCCCACCGGGTCCGCTAATCGGCGCATGTCCCATTGATAATGAGGTCTTCTGCGAGAGTCCAAGACGAACCAACTCATCATCGGACCAACACGTCCCGTCGAAAAAGAAGCAATCACAACTTTCCAGCATGGTCATGACAGCATCGTCAATGTGCTTGATAGCGGGGAGATAGACAAGAGACCGATCAGTAGCCAGATCGATAATTTTGTAGCCGATGGTCGCCTCGCTCCACTCCGTGACCAGGCCGGTGAGATACGCCGGCGGCTTTCCCGGGACGATAAACGCTTCGTACAACAACCCGCTGCTCTTCCCATCGATCCCTATGATTTCTTGCCGTTCAGCCGCACTGACTATCTTCCAGACGCTTTGACTTGGGGGACGGAAGAGGCCGCGAAAGACGGCGTTTGTCTCCAGCACCCACTGCTGCACCTGGAGTGTCGAGTAGAGACAAAGAGGTTGGGATTCGCGCAAAGACAAGAGGCCGGCAATATGGTCGATCTCACCGTTTGTCAGCAAGATGGCTTGAATCGGCGTGTCCCGCGGTTCGTAACGAGGAAACAGACAGGGAGAAGCGTTGAGTTGCTGGCGCATATCAGGACTGGCGTTCAGTAAATACCAGCGACCGCCATCAGCGCTCAGCGCGACGGAGGATTGAGTGCGCGCCTGCGCTTGCAGCGCGCCAGCGCGAAAACCTTTACAATTTACGCAATTGCAATTCCACTGGGGAAAGCCGCCGCCCGCAGCTGAGCCTAACACTTTAACGCGCACGTAGCGCTCCTCTGGAGATGCACTGCAAGCTGGTCACAGTGAATTTCAGGCAGGAATAAAAAACGGGCTCTCCTCAGAGACTGAGAAGAAGCCCGCTTTAAGAAAACGTCAGAAAAATTATTTATTCCGCGACGAAAATATACGAGCTGACTTCGGCGTCCATGCGCACTTCGACGAACTCTGGGGTTGTCCATGTCATGCGGGATACACCTCCTTTCCTTTGCTAGCTATATACATTATATCGCCAATATTCTCTTGTCCATGCGTGTAGGCAGTATAATGAACGTTCAGATCTTTGGCGTCAAGAAGTGTGCGGACACGCGGAAAGCCCAACGGTTCTTCAAAGAGCGTGGCATCCGTTTTCAGTTTGTCGATCTCACGGAAAAAGGACTCTCTAAAGGGGAACTGCGCTCGGTCGCCGCCAAAGTGCCGCCAGATCAACTACTCGACCGTGCGAGCCCACATTTCACCGCCAAAGGGCTAGCGCACGCCTGGCTCGATGCTGACAAAATTGAGGCTCTCCTGCTTGAAGATTCCCTACTCTTCCGCACGCCAATCGTGCGCAACGGTAAAGAGGCGACAGTCGGGTATTGCCCGGAGGTGTGGAAGGCATGGCAGTCGTGAGCGACAGTGGTGTTTTGTTGCACAGAGCGGGGCTTCAGTGAGTGAGGCAAGTCTCCGCCGGAATATTCTCGATGATCACTTCAACCAGGCTTCCAGTGCGGCGGAATATTCGAGTCACATCCCCAGGCGGTATTGGGTACTCTCTCCCCTCGTGGAAGAGAGCCAGAGAGAGAGGGGGTGGTCAGGTTCCCTACTACCAACGATTTCTATGACCCCCTCTCCCTCTCAAGGGAGAGGGGAAGACTTGGCCACACATGATCCTATAATTCGTGGGCAACAGCGAAACGCAGCCTACGACTCAGGACTCAGCACTCGGAACTCAGGACTATCTATGCCAGCGGCTCTGGCGCGTGTGGTATCTGTTTCCATTGCTCGGGATCGTGTCCGTAAATAATGGTCGCGCCCTGTTTGTCTCTTAAGTCTCGTAGTTTACCGAGTGAACGGTACATCTCTTGTTCGTCATAAGCGACCGACGGCAACAGGTCTTCGTCCATGTTGGTTTTGGTGTAGCACGCATCGCCAGTTAACACGACCTCAGCGCCTTTGGTGACGCGCACGCGCAGCGACTGGTGTCCCGGCGTATGTCCATGCGTAGGAATGATGAGAAGCGAGCCGTCGCCAAAAATATCGTACTCGCCATCGACCTCTTGATAGTGCAGTTTGTGATCGTAGTCTTTGGGATCGAAGAACGCTTTCTTGCGCAGTTCCGGATCGCGCGCGGCGTGCATCTCATTTTTCTGCACGAAGATCGTCGAATCCGGGAAAAACTCATTCCCGCCGCAGTGATCAAAATGGAAATGGGAATTGACCACATATTTGACATCTTTCGGCGAGAGCTTGAATTTCGCGAGCTGCGTCACAATCTCCTCACCAGGTTTTGTGCGTGAAACAAACAGGCGGGCGATCTCACCTAAGCGCCCCTCCGGGTCGTCAATCGCCTGGCAATGCACCCCGGTATCAAACACGACATTGCCTTTGGGATGTGTGATCAGATAACTCGGCACGGGAATGGTAATGAGGTTCCCTTTCGGACGATTAGGGAAAAACAGGGAGGCGTCAAATTCCAAAAATCCACACGGCATGGAAAAAACTTGCAGCATTCGGCGTTCCTCCTTTTTCATAGTTTCCAGCCGGAGCGAAAAGAGAGAACACCTTCAGCAGAAGGGCTCCGCTCTGACTGAGAGTGCATTGTCAGCCGCTGATAGCCAACGATGGCAGGAATCTTTCCTCAGGTCTAGTCGGGCCGCCTCTACAGCAGTGCTCAGCAACCTGCTACAGTTGCTCACCGAAGGAGGACAACATATGCGGCAATGGTGGACATGGCGATCCTGCGCGTATGCGCTTATCCTTGCGTGCGCGCTCTCCCCAGGCGCACACGCGCAGCAAGACGGCAAGAAAACGTATAACCTCAAGCCCGTGACCCAGGAGCGTCTGCTCAAAGGCACGGAAGACACGTCTTCATGGCTGATGTACGGCGGAAATTATCAGAGCTGGCGCTTCAGTCCGTTGAAAGACATCAACCGCCAGACGGTCAAAAAACTCGCGCCCGCCTGGATCTTCCAAACCGGCATCCCTGGACAGCTTGAAGCCTCGCCAATCGTCGCGGACGGCATTCTCTATCTGACCGCCTCGTACAATCATGTGTATGCCCTCGATGCGGCGACAGGCGAGCCCATTTGGAAATATGACCACCCGCTGCCGGAAGACTTGCGTATCTGCTGCGGCCCGACTAACCGTGGCGTTGCCATTGCCGGCGACAAAGTATTCATGGCGACACTCGACGCCCGCGTGGTAGCGCTTGATCGCAAGACTGGCGCAGTGGCCTGGAACACGAAGATTGAAGAATACACGAACGGCTACAGTTCTACCGCAGCCCCGTTGGTGGTGAGAGATAAAGTAATCGTCGGGGTCGCCGGCGGCGAATATGGCATTCGCGGCTTTATAGACGCCTATGATGTAAAAACTGGCGAACGCAAATGGCGGCGTTACACGACGCCTGCCGCCGGCGAAAAAGGCGTGGAAACCTGGGCCGGCGATTCGTGGAAGAACGGCGGCGGTCCAACCTGGATCACTGGCTCTTATGATCCCGAGCAAGACGTCCTCTATTGGGCGGCGGGCAACACTTCACCGGATTGGAACGGCGATGTGCGCGAAGGTGATAACCTCTACACCGATTCCGTACTTGCGCTCAATCCTGACACAGGGGAGATGAAGTGGCACTTTCAGTTCACACCCCATGATGTGTGGGATTATGATGGCAATACCGATCTCTTCCTGGTGAATGTCGAACGCAGCGGCAGAACAGTGAAAGCACTGGCGCAACCCAATCGCAATGGCTTCATGTACGTGCTTGATCGCACCAACGGAAAGTATTTGCACGGCGCGCAATATGTTGACAAACTCAACTGGGCGAAGGGCCTGGACGAAAACGGCAGACCGATCGTCGATCCCCACTTTGTTCCGCAAGCGCAAGGAAAAGAATGGATCTGCCCCGGCGCTGCTGGAGGGAAGAACAGCTCGTATACCGCCGCCTACAGTCCAGTGACAAAGTTAATGTATGTTCCTGTGATTGAGAGCTGTATGCAGATGAAAAAAGCTGCGGCGATGTTCATTCAAGGAATTCCCTACTGGGGCGGCGGCTGGGAGGGTACGCAGGCGGACGACCAATCTTCCTACGGGCACCTTTCGGCGATTGATCCCACCACCGGCGCCATCAAATGGCGGCACACTGAAGCCTATCCCTTATTGGGCGGCACGCTCGCCACCGCGGGCGGCCTGGTGTTTACCGGCAACCAGGAAGGATACGCCATGGCGTTCAATGACACGACTGGTGAGCTGCTGTGGAAATTTCAGACCGGCGCCTCTGTCCGCGGGCAGCCGTCAACCTACAAGATTGGCGGTCGGCAATATCTGGCGATGCCAAGCGGCGGCGGTGGCATTATCGCAACTATTACAGGAGAACCGCCGCTGGCCAGTAAAGGGAGTGCGCTGGTTGTGTTTGCCTTGCCGCAGTAGCGTCTCTCGTCGTCAGTAGCCACGCTCGGCAGCATCGGAGAATGGGAGACTGGCCTTCTTCCTCGCCGTTGCTCCGGTTCCCCGATTCTCCGATTCAGTGCTTCTGTGCCTCGATGCTTCGCTGCTGCTTTTCCCTTCCCTTGACCCCTTCTCCAAAAGCCAGTACGTTGCGACCGCGTTTGGTCTCTTCCTGACCATATTGAGGAGGAAATATCCATGCAGACGTCCTGGTGGCGGCGATTTGGTTACAGTGTAACCGCCTTATCTCTGGTGTTTTCCCTGAATGCTTCTGCCGCAGAGAAGCAGAACGGCGCTTCAGGAAACGGCTTGAAACCTGTTACTCAAGAACGCCTGCTCAAAGGCACGGATGACGCCTCAAGCTGGCTCATGTATGGCGGCAATTATCACAACTGGCGTTTCAGTCCGCTGAAAGACATCAACCGGCAGAACGTTAAGAAACTCCAGGCCGCGTGGATCTTCCAGACTGGCATCCCCGGCCAGCTCGAAGCATCCCCCATCGTCGCTGACGGGATCATGTACCTCGTCGCCTCGTTTAATCATGTCTACGCCCTGAACGCTGTCACTGGCGAACCGCTCTGGAAGTACGATCATCCACTGCCTGATGATCTCCGTATTTGCTGTGGCCCGACTAACCGTGGCGTCGCCATCGCTGACGATAAGGTTTTTTTTGGCACGCTTGACGCGCGCATGGTGGCGCTCGACCGCAAAACCGGCGCGGTGGTGTGGAACGTCAAAATGGACGAATATAACGTCGGCTATAGCTCCACCGCCGCGCCGCTTGTCATCAAAGACAAAGTCATCATCGGGATAGCCGGCGGTGAATATGGCGTGCGCAGTTTTATCGACGCTTATGATGTGAAAAGTGGCGAACGTAAATGGCGACGCTACACTATCCCTACTGCCGGTGAGAAAGGCGTAGAGACGTGGGCCGGCGATTCCTGGAAAACTGGTGGAGGCCCGGCGTGGGTTACCGGCGCTTATGATCCCGAACAGAACGTGCTCTACTGGGCAACTGGCAACCCTTCGCCGGATTGGAATGGCGATAGCCGTGAAGGAGACAATCTCTACACCAATTCCGTGCTTGCCCTTGATCCGGACACTGGCGAGTTGAAATGGCACTTCCAGTTTACGCCGCATGATGTCTGGGACTATGACGCCACGAACGGTCTTTTCCTCCTGGACGTTCAGCGCAGCGGCCAGAAAGTGAAAGCGTTGGCGCAACCGAACCGGAATGGCTTTTTGTATGTGCTTGATCGCACCTCCGGGAAATATCTCCATAGCGCGCAGTATGTTGACAAGTTAAACTGGGCAACAGGTGTGGATGAGAATGGCCGACCGAAAGTCGATCCCAAATATCTGCCGCAGCCGGGCGGAAACCCCGAATTCATTTGCCCTGGCAATGTGGGCGGCCAAAACGGGTCGTACACGGCAGCCTACAGTCCGAACACCAAATACCTTTACGTTCCGGTTATCGAAAGCTGCGGCAAAATGGAAAAAGGGACATCAGTTTTTATTCAAGGCATTCCTTTCTGGGGTGGCGGACCAGGCGCGACTCAAGCTGAAGATCAATCGTCATATGGGCACCTGAGCGCAATTGATCCAACGACTGGCGCAATTAAATGGCGGTACGTCGATGAGTACCCGATGGTCGGCGGCACGCTGGCTACTGCAGGAGGTCTTGTCTTTACTGGGAATCAAACCGGTTATGCCCTGGCGTTTGATGACACTACCGGCGAATTACTGTGGAAATTTCAAACCGGCTCGACTGTACGCGGTCAACCGATCACCTACAAGATCGGCAACCGCCAATACGTTGCTATTCCGAGCGGCGGCGGTGGTCTAGCGGTGAGCCTCGTGGGCGAGAACCCTCTCGGCACCAAAGGCAGCGCCGTCACCGTTTTTGCGCTATCACAATAACAAGATACAGCACACATGACGCTCGACATGCCACGTAAGCGTACTCCTCCGCATGCAACATGCAGTGTATGTGCTCCGTGGCGCGTCATCGGTATTTTTTCCTTATGGCTACTTTATCTTTTGAACGTTTTCCCTCACGAGTCACATCCATCTTGCAAGGGATCACTTGCTTGAGCTTGGTGCTCTGGTCTTTCAGCAACGCCCTTACCGCGGAATCAACCGGCTTGCGGGTCTGTTTCCTCGCCAACAACCTTCCGTATTCATCGCAGCAGGGTAATTCTGGATTCGATGTCGACACCGCAAAGACGGTGGCTGAGGCTCTCGGTAAACCGTTTGTTCCCGTATGGATAAAGAACTCGACACGAATTGATGAGATTGAAGAGAGCGATTTTCCCACGCGGAAATTGGCCAGAAATGAATGTGACGCCATTTTCAGCGTTCCAGGACCAGACGCGGTGAAGGATGCTCCACAGCTGGCGCTCGGCGCGCCGTACTATGGAGCGGCGTTTGAGTTGATTGGCAAGGACCCGAGCGCGCCCAATACCCTCGCGGCGCTGGGTAACACCCCGGTGGCAATCCAATCGCAGACGATCGCGAACTTTGTTCTTCATGCGCGCAAGACGCCGCTGCGCACGTTCTTTTCGACAGAAGAAGCGTTAAACGGCGTCGCCACAGGCGAGGCGACGCTCGCTCTATTATGGGGACCAGCCGCCGGCTGGCATCTCCGCAACCATCCAGAGCTCAAATTGTTTTTTGTCCATGGCTACGAGCCCCCGGCGGTAGTGCGGTGGAATGAGCATGTGGCGACACGAAAAACCGATGCCGAGTTACGCGAGGCGATCGACGCCACCTTGCAGAAACTTGATGAGACCGGTGTGCTGCAAGAGTTTTCTCAGCGCTATGGCGTACCGCTCCATAAACCTTTCTCCACCACCTACAGCTTCGCGGAAATGCAGAAACTATACTGAGAGAGTACGAGCATGGCCAGCAAGCCCTCCCTTCGTAACCTCCTCCTATCTTTCACGCTAACCTGTGCTCTGGCTGTCATCCTCAACTCACAGGCAGAAGGAGAGCCGCCCGCAGACGGAAAAAATCCCTTCGCCGGCAATATGGAAGCGATTGCGTTTGGCAAGACTCTCTATGAAGCGACGTGTACTGGTTATTGCCATACGACCGCCACGGCCACCCGGGCTAGCCGCTGCCCAAACCTGTTCGATTGTGAATGGAAACATGGCAGCACGGACGGTGACATCTACAACACCATCAACAACGGCGTCCCTAATACAGAGATGGTAGGGTTCAAGGGGCGGCTTCCAGATGAAATGCTCTGGAAAATTGTGGCCTACCTTCGTTCGGCTTCGCAATGCAAAGAGGGACAATCTGCCGCGCCGGCGCATTGAGCAGCATTTTTTATCAGCCAGGAGGACTATATACATGAAACGCTTGGCTCTCGGCTGGCTTCTGCTTACCGCTTACTGCTTCCTGCCTGTTGCCGCCTTGGCGCAGCCCCATGCGTATGTCACAAACGAGAAATCCGACGATGTGACTGTTATTGATACTGCCAGTGATAAGGTCATCGCCACGATAAAAGTTGGTCAAAGGCCCCGGGGGGTGCGCGTCTCGCCCGACGGCAAACGCGTCTACACTGCGAACGGCAATTCCAATGACATCTCGGTGATTGATACGGAAAAAAATGCTGTCGTTGACACCATTCCTGTGGGAGAAGATCCAGAAGGTTTGGCCTTGAGTCCGGACGGTTCTCGGCTGTATGTTGTCAGCGAGAACGGCGGAGAGTTGCTCGTTCTCAACCTGGCAAAGAAGGAGATCCTTAAACGTATCGCAGTCGGCATCGAACCAGAAACCGTCGTGCTCTCTCTTGACGGCGCCAAAGCTTATGTGCCAAACGAGAGTTCTCACAATGTTACAATTGTAGATACGACTACGTACGCTGTCGTCGGAACCATTGAAGCTGGAGAGAACCCTCGCGGCGTCGCTTTTACACCCAATGGGAAACGCCTCTACGTTAGCAATGAGCGGTCCAATACCGTGCTGGTAGTTGATCCCGCCACAAACAAGGTTGTCGAGACTATTCAAATGGGTGAACGGCCGGTAGGCATTGCTGTATCGCCAGATGGAACAAAGGCGTACGTCGCCCATGGGCGAGCCAATGATGTGCGTGTCATTGATACGACGACCAACAAAGTGACTGCGACAATCCCGCTTGAAGGCGAACGCGCCTGGTGGGCGGCGCTGACGCCGGATGGGAAAAAACTTTATGTGACGGTTGGCCGTGCGAATAAGGTTGCGGTCATCGATACGGCGGCGAACAAAGTGCTGACCATGATCGCCGCAGGCGAGTTGCCTTGGGGCGTGGCGGTGTCACAATAGAAGAACTCTCTAACCCCTATCAGGCCGACGATGTCAAGAGGGCAGACGGATGCCTCGCGGGGGCGGGGTGGCCGTCCGAAGGAACCTTTGGTGAACCGTCTTTGCCAAGCGGTTGCGACTGACTTGATTTCCGTTGCTGGTCACAGCCT
>DATLYA010000245.1:0-10373 GCA_035575235.1 Candidatus Methylomirabilota bacterium | reverse complement strand
ATGGGCCAACGTCCGTCCGCTGCGGGATGATGCAGGCCGCCTTGTGGAAAATCCCGCCACGGTGACCTTTGAGTCACACCGGGAACGGTTTATCATCGGCAATCCGGATCATTGCATCCGGGAAATTGAACGGTATCAGCGCGAACTTGGCATGGACTATTTGATCTGCTGGATGCATTACCCCGGCGCGGATCATCAAAAGACGCTGCGCGCTATGCGGTTGTTTGCGAAGGAAGTGATGCCACATTTTAAGTCCTGAGTAATGAGTGCTGAGTCCTGAGTAACGTAGGGAGAGAGGCAATTGGCGAACCCGAAGAAGCCGCCTTTTTCTCAGCGCTCAGAACTGAAGACTCAGGACTAAGATTCAGCACTCTGCCTCAGAAACAGGAGGATCGTATGCGCACCTGGATCGATCTCAACAGCGACATGGGCGAATCGTTCGGCAACTTTGTCCTTGGCCGCCCCGAAGAGGTCATGAAACGCATCTCGCACGCGAATATCGCGTGCGGCTTCCACGCCGGAGACCCGACCTGGATGCGGCGCACGGTGGAGTGGGCCAAGCACTACGGTGTTACCGTCGGCGCGCACCCTGGCTTTCCGGACCTCATGGGCTTCGGACGCCGCCTCATGAATATCACTACGCAAGAAGCAACGAATTATGTTGTCTATCAGACAGGCGCACTGAAAGCGTTCTGTGAGATGAGCGGCGTCAAGCTCCAAGCCGCCAAACCGCATGGCGCTTTCTATTCCTGGAGCATTCTCTCCGAGGAGAATGCGCGTGCGGTGCTCGAAGGCTTTCAAGCTGTTGATCCCAGCCTGGTTCTCTACCTTCCCGCTCTTCCCTCTTACCCGCTCATCGCCACGGCAGAAAAAATGGGCTTTCGCGTCGTCAAGGAGTTTTATCCCGGCTTGAGCTACAACGACGAGGGCGCCATCACGGTCAAGCGCAGCTACGGCACGGAGAGCGTCGCAGAGATTGTCGATCTGGTGTTGCGCTTCGCTCTCGATGGCAAGACCACCACGACCACGGGCAAAGTCATCGACGTTGAAGGCGACAGCGTGTGCGTGCACGGTGACGTGGTGAACGCACCGGAAGTGCTCGACGGGCTACACGCCGCCCTGCGGCGCGAAGGCATTGAAGTGCGCAGCGCGATTTACGCTGCGAGTGAAGAGGTGCTGCCCCTGCGGCGGCGGGCGAGCGCGTAAGCGACCGCTTTGCCAATAGGGTTCTTTCCCCCTTGAGGAAATAGGACAGTACCGATGCAGGGGACACGCTACGAATACGGCGGCGATGAGTACATTCTCGTTATCTTCAATGACGCCATGGATCTCGCTACGAACTTTAAGATCCAGGCCGTGTGCCAGACGATCAAACAGCAGGGCGTTTCCGGCGTCATTGAAACCTGTCCGGCGAACGCTTCCTATCTTGTCCATTTTCGCCCGGAAGAAGTGCACCCGCATGAACTGATTCGTCAACTCAAAGCAATAGAACAAGAAGTGCAATACGCGGATTCCTTGCGCTCACGGCTGGTGGATATCCCCGTGTTGTTTGACGACCCGTGGACCCGCGAGTGCGCGCAGCGGTTCGCCGACCGTCACCAAGATCCCTCGGTCTCGAACCTCGAATATCTGATGCGCATCAATGGATACTCTACCAAGGATGAGTTTATCACCGCCTACTGCGACAGGCCGTATTGGGTCTCCATGGTGGGGTTTGTCCCAGGTACGGCGTGGTGCTACCGCATGGCGCCGCCAGAGCGAGCCATTCAAGCGCCGAAATACATCCGCCCGCGCACGGATACGCCAGAACGCGCGGTTGCGCACGGCGGCGTGTTCCTATGCATCTATCCCGTGCGCGGCCCAGGCGGCTACCAACTGATCGGCATGTCAGCCGTGCCGGTCTACGATCCAGAGGAACACTTAATTGACCTGCGTGGAAGATACATTCTGGCTGAAGCGGGTGATCGCTGGAAGTTCCGTCCTATCGACCTGGACGAGTACAACGACATTCGCAAACAGGTCGAGGCGGGAACCTACCGGTATCGCATCATTGAACAGGAGTTCCGTCCGAGCGCTTACCTGAGCGATCCAGACGGGTACCTCAAACAGCTCCAAGAGGAGGCAACCCTTTTTTGAACGGCAAGTAGAGATGTTAAAAATTCTCGAACCTGGACTCCTTACTACCATCCAAGATCTTGGCCGCTTCGGTTGGTACCATATCGGCATGCCGCCATCCGGAGCGATGGATAACTTCGCCTTCCGCGTGGGTAATCTCCTGGTGGGGAACCCAGAAAACGCCGCTGGGCTAGAGATGACCTATACCGGCCCCACACTCGAAGTGACACAGATAACCATCATCGCGGTGACGGGCGGGGAAATACAATTATCAATTAACGATGCGCCCGCGCCGCTGTGGCAGGCGCACTGGGTCGGCCCTGGCGACCGTATTGCTCTCCGTACTGTCACGCGTGGGGCGCGCGCGTATCTGTGTGTGGCCGGCGGCATTGAAGCGCCGCTCCTCTTAGGCAGCCGCTCTACTTACATGCTTGGCCGTTTTGGCGGTCTCGAAGGCAGAAAACTGCAGGAGGGAGATCAACTCCCTATCGGCGCATTCCCGCCGGAGAGCGAAGCGCGGCTTGGCAGGGTGCTGGACCGGTCCCTCATCCCGCCCCTGACGAAAGACCTTGAAGTGCGCATCGTCATGGGCATGTGCAGTTACCGGGTCAAAGACGAGAGTCTCGCCGATTTTCTTTCTGCAACCTGGGAGGTTTCGACTGAAGCGGACCGCATCGGTTATCGGCTCAAGGGGCCGACGTTTCAATTTAAAGAGGGCGCGCAGCCGTTCGGCGCAGGCGCAGATCCTTCGAATGTCGTGGACCTGGGGTACCCGGTGGGATCGATTCAAATTCCCGGCGGCCTCGAAGCCATCCTCTTAATGAACGATGCCGTGACTGGCGGCGGGTACACGACCATTGGCACTGTAATCAAAGCCGATCTCGACCGCGTTGCTCAAGCCTCCCCTGGCGGCAAAATCCGCTTCCGCGCCGTAAGCATCGAGGAAGCATTGCAAGCACGCCGCGCCCGTGAAGCTCGCTTAGCTCAGGTGCGGCTCGCCTTAAGTCTGATGGATGTCGCTGGGGCGCTGGAGCAGTGGGCGATTCTCAGTGCTGAGTGACGGCGCCGAGCGATGGGATGTCAGTGGCGAGCTATCAATGACGCAGTCCCTCAGTCGTACAGTTACTCAGTCAATCAGGCTGTGAAACTGAAAGGCTGTCTGACCGAAAGACTGCTTGACTGTAGCTCCTTTTGGAAAGGAAGCACCTCTATGAATGTTCTGGAGAAACTGCGCCTCGACGGCAAGGTCATTATCATGACCGGCGCCGGGCGTGGCCTTGGCCGGGCGATGACGCTGGCGCTCGCGGATGCAGGAGCGGATATTGTCGTCGCTGCGCGTACGCAAGCGCAAATCGATGAGACGGCGACGCTGGTGCGCGCGAAAGGTCGCCGTTGTCTTGCCGTGTCAACGGATGTCACCAATTCTGCGGCAGTCAACGCCATGGTTGATGCAGCAATCACTGAATTTGGCCGTATCGACGTATTGATCAACAATGCCGGCGGCGCGTCATCCGGTTGGAATAAGCCGGTCGAGGTGATTACCGACGAACAATGGCGCGGGGGCATAGACCTCAACGTGACCAGCGCCTTCTACTGTTGTCGCGCGGTGCTGCCACATATGTTGCGCCAGGGCGGCGGGAAGATCATCAATGTCACTTCTGGTGTGGGCGTGCGCGCTATGCGTCACAACTATATGTACGCCACCGCTAAGGCGGGCATGATTAATTTCACTCGCGCCATGGCGTTCAACTACGCTGACAAGAATATTCGCATCAATCTTATCCTGCCGGGCATATTCCCGCACGACGATCCCATGATGATGCAATTCTGGCAAAACGGGAAATTCATCCCTGTTGGTCGTGTGGGTAAAGATGACGAACTCGGCCCAGCCTGCGTCTTTCTGGCTTCGGATGCGTCGGATTACATGAACGGCGAGCTGATTGCGCTGGAGGGCGGCGGCTTTGCCGGCGGTCAAATCCCAACCGGCTTTGCGCCGGTTGTCCCCCTCGAAGGAGAAAGCGAATGAGCCTGGAGGCGTTTACTCTGCAAGGAAAAACCGCTTTGGTGATCGGCGCCTCTACGGCAATCGGACACGCCATTGCGCTCGCGCTCGCGGAAGCCGGGGCCGATATCGCCGTCGCGAGTACGCTCTCACATCAACGAGAGGCGGAAGCAATTAGCTTGTGTTGCAGTGAACTGCAAGCGCGTGGCTGCAAAGCCATAGCGCAGACACTTGATGCGAGTAACGAAAACGAGGTCAACGCGCTCGTACAGCGCACAGTCACAGAACTCGGACAGTTGGACATCCTTGTGAACGCCCCTGATCTGCCCTTTGCAAAACCAGTCACAGACATCTCTCTGGGGGAATGGCGGCGAGTGTTGGAAATCAACTTGACAGGCCCTTATCTGGCGTGCCGCGCTGTAGCTGGACCGATGCTCGCGCGCGGAACCGGACGCATTATTAATGTCGTCTCGCCGCTGGGCGAACGCGGGATGATAAATGGCAGCGCGTACTGCGCGGCGCAGGCAGGAGTCCTGAATCTTACGCGCGCCTTGGCGCTGGAATGGGCGCGGCAAGGCGTCACGGTGAACGCCATCGGCGCAGGGTGGACCGAGGGCATGGGCCTGATCGCCGACAAGGCGTTACAGCAACAATTGATGCGCTACATTCCGCAGCGACGGTTAGCGCAACCGGACGACATCGCCGCTGCAGCAGTCTATCTCGCCTCGGATTCCACCGGGTTCGTGACCGGACAAGTCATATGGATAGACGGGGCGGTGCGCAGTCGACTATAAGTCCTGAGAGTTAAGTCCTGAGTCCTGAGTACAACAAGAGCGGGAGCCTACGGTTCTCCCGCTATGCTTAGGACTTTAACCTCCTTTGTTGTTCGATGGAGGCTCGTAAACCGCCTACAATTTTCCCACTTCTTCCGCTTGAGCGAGCAACTGCTCAAAGTCGACTTGCGGCAAATAGCCTACATCAAAAGCAACATAGAGTTGAGAGTGCAACTCAGCACATGAAGCCTTTGCTGTAGAAAGAAACTGATGGAACTCTCCCAAGCCGCCTCGTTCAAACCCTTCAGCAACGTTTGAGAAGATCGAGACAGCGGCTCGACGAATTTGATCTGACAATCCAAAGTCTCTGGCAAAAGCTCTTTGTTGAGTTGCGCGCTATATGGCTTTGGTAAGAAGCCGGGCTTTCTGCCACGCGATCAAATCTTCAAATTTTTCTATCTTAGCTCCTTCCATCGCCCTCTCCCTCCCGGAACTCATTACTCAGCACTCAGGACTTTCTTTACTCAGCACTCCTTACTCAGCACTCAGGACTATTCTCAGTCTCTCTCCAGCCAAAGATTCGGCGCCGGATCGACCCCATGCCGCGCAAAGATCGCGTCAATCTCTTTCATATCCGCGTCGGCAATCGACCACCCTAACGCGCCCACATTGTCGTCCACTTCCGCAACATTCCGGCAACCCACCAACGCCGTACTCACGACTGGATTTGACAATGTCCACCGCAGAGCAAATTGCGGCAGGCTCTTGCCGTAGCGTTTCGCCACACCCTTGAGGTCTTCGACCACGCGGATATTTTTGGGGAAATATTCCGGACCGAACAGATGCTGGAACAGATTGATCCCGCCCATGCGTCCACGCCGCGACCGCCAGTCATCCGACTCGAAATTCGTGTCCTCAGTAAACGCGCCCGTCAATAACCCATACGCAAGCGAGCCATACGCCATCACGCCAATGGTGTGCTCACGGCAGTACGGGAAAATCTCCTTTTGCATGCGCCGGTCGAACATATTCCAGCAATACTGCGCAACATCGATGCGGCGCACCTTCATACTGGCTTCAATCTGACTGAGGCGGAAGTTGGAAATGCCCACGGCGCGCACTTTTCCTTGCTGCACAAGCTCATCGAGCGCGCGCATGGTCTCCTCGAACGGCGTGTTCACGTCCGGCCAGTGCACCATGTAGACATCGACATAATCTGTGTTGAGCGCGGTCAGACTACTCTCAATCGACTCCATGATGCGTCTTCGACTGCTGTCGCGGAAATTCGGCGCATCCTTGTAGCCAACGCCGAATTTGGTGGTAATCACCGCCTCTTTCCGCCGTGAGCCCAGCGCCTTCGCCAGTGAGCGCTCCGACGCGCCGAAACCATACGCTTGAGCGGTGTCGAAACAATTGATGCCGAGATCAAGCGCCCGATTCACCGCTTTGATAAACTCAGTTTCCTCAATGCTGCCGTACCCACCGCCTATTTCCCAACAACCAATACCGATCGCGGAAATCTGGATGCCGGTTTGGCCAAATGGACGATATTCCATGCAATGCTCCTTTTTGCAACAGTTATGAGCTGTTCGCTCATGGTTGGCTTTTCACTGAGAACGAACTGAGAACGAATCATTAAAACATCGCCAGCGGATTCACTGGCGACGCCGTGCCGCGCACGAGCACGAGTGGTGCGACGACAAGGAGAAAAGTCCAGCGTTTCCGCGCCACGCATGCTTCAGCGACCGCATCAAGCATGCAGTTATCAAGCAAGTGAATGCCCATCGCCACAATCGCCACTGCATGGATCGGCAGCATGATCTTTGCGTAGCCGCTCGGCACCACGTCGCTTGCGCCATCTGATCCTAAAGCTGCAACCTTACGGGCGTGCAGCCATGGAAGGCAGGCGGCGCCAAGTCCAGCGAGCCCCTCTTTGAACGAGTCCCACGAGCCTTTCGCTTTCAGCCGTGCATGACGCCCCGTACGCACGAACAGCACATCGCCCTCTTCCACTCGAAACCCACCATACATTTCCGCGGCTTCAAGGTCGGCTGGAGAAATCGCCTCACCCGGCTCCAACCATTCGCGGTTCTTGATGAGTGGAATGTCGATTAAAACACCGCGAGAGACAATGCCGTCTTTCAATGCATCGATAGCGCCGTTTTTCGCGCCTTGCACCGTCACGTCACTCGATGGATAGCCATTGTACATCTTCCCCTGATTGAACACGTGACACAGCGCATCGAGATGGGTGTTCGCTAACCCGTGCGGCGCGATGGCGAAGTAATCCGCACTATATGGCACTGGAACCATACTCTGCTCGCCAGGCGCGCCAGTCTGCATCATCAGATGCATCACTGGCGTTGGATTATCCGGTCCGGGCTGAGTCGCCAGCGGCAACGACATCGACACTGAGTAGCCTTCGCGCACCTCCGCGGCAGCGCGCCGCCGCTTCTCCGACGTAATGTAATTCAAAGCGCCGAGTTGATCGCTCGGTCCCCATTTCCCCCAATTGCTCAACGTAGTAAAAAATTCGCGTACTTGCTCTTCGGTCAGGTCAGTGTTGACGGCCATAACGTTCCTCCTTTCTCGCTCGATTCGCTCTTAGCTTTTAGCGCTTAGCGCTTCGCAAGACGAGACCAGGGCTGTTCATATAAGAGGGATTCTCCAGGAACGCCGGTTGCTTCTCATCCGCCTGTTGTTTGGCTAAAAGCTAAGAGCTAAAAGCTCAAGCAGGAGGAAATGATGCCTCACAGTGAAGAGACGCGCGCCATCTATGAGCGCGCGCAACTTGGCCATAAGCTCGGCTATGGCAAACGCCCGGCCATTGTTGTCGTGGATTTTCAAATCGGCTTCACCAAGCCGGAGCTGTCGCCGCTGGCAGGCAATCTCGACGCCGAGGTTGCGGCTACCAACCGGCTGCTAGCTGTAGCGCGAAAGAAGAACGCGCCCATCGTGTTCACCGTGGTCGGCTACGATCCCCATCGTCAAGATGATGCCGGTCTGTGGCCTGAGAAAGTTCCCTCCTTGCGGCTGCTCACGCTGGGCAGTGAACTGGTTGAGCTCGACCCGCGCCTCGACCGTAGACCAGAGGATTTGGTGATCGTGAAGAAATACGCCTCCGGCTTCTTTGGCACCTACCTGGGCTCGACATTAACAATGAAAGGAGTCGATACGCTCATCGTTACCGGCTGCACCACTAGCGGCTGTGTCCGTGCAACCGTTATGGACGCCTTGAACCATGGTTTTCGTCCGATTGTTCCCCTCGAAGCCATTGGCGACCGCGCGCGCGAGCCCCACGAAGCCAATGTGTTCGACATCGGCGCGAAGTACGGCGATGTTGTCTCGGTCAGTGAAGTGATTGAGTATCTAGAAAATCTCTCTTGAACCGGAGACCCAGAGACGGGGAGAAGCGGAGAAGCACGAAGGCAGATTGGTCTTGGCGTCGATTCCCCGATTCGCCGGCTCCGCCTTCTCTGCTGTCAGGGTCTTTCTTTGCTATGCGCCCTGGGTTAAAACGACTCACGGCAGTAGCATGCCGATATCTGTGAGTGAAAGGGAAAGACGATGCGAGGCGCATCAGCATTTTTTGGTCTGGCGGCGGCGCTTTTATTCACCTTGCCGGCGTGTTCACAAGCCGGCAATGAACCAAAAGGAGGTGGTCCTGTGGTGCTCATGGCTACGTCGATGGGCGACATTAAAATCCAACTGTTTGAAAAGGAAGCGCCCGAGACGGTGAAAAATTTCCTGTCATACGTCAACGATAAGTTTTACGACGGCACGATCTTTCACCGCGTGATCCCAGGGTTCATGATTCAGGGCGGTGGGTTTACGCCAGAGATGCAACAGAAGCCGACAAAGCCGCCGGTTAAAAATGAATCGAGCAACGGCCTCAAGAATGACACGTACACGATCGCCATGGCGCGCACGTCCATGCCGGACAGCGCGACGTCTCAATTTTTCATCAACGTCAAAGATAACAACTTCCTCAATAAAGCCAGTGCCCAGGATGGCGTTGGCTATGCAGTCTTTGGGAAAGTCATCGCAGGCATGGATGTGGTTGACCGGATCTCCAGGGTCCAGACTGGACGGAGAGGAATGCATAGTGACGTGCCGGTTGAGCCGGTGATTATCAAATCCGTTACTGTGGCGTCGGACGGCAAGTCGTAACGATTTTTCTCAATGGAGGGGTGATGCATGCGTTGGTACACATGGATGTTTGCACTGATTGCTTTCTGGGTAGGCGTATTCACGACTCCTGCTCATAGCAGTTCGCTTTCTCCGGAACTGCAGAAAACGCTCGAATCAAGCAAATACATTTACGTGCAGAGCACCCGCAAGGACGGCGCGCTGAGCAAGCCGGCGGAAATCTGGTTCATGGTGCATAACGGCGCCGTGTGGGTGTGCTCGCCAACCACTACGTATCGAGTTAAACGCATCCAGGCCGGAAAGACAGAAGCAAAGATTGCGGTTGGCAAGCCGGATGGTCCATCGTTCAAGGCGAAAGGTTCGCTGGTCAAAGATCCGGAGGTCAATAAAGCGCTCTTTGAGGCCTTCGCGAAAAAATACGGCAACGATTGGACTTCTTATGAGAAAAACTTTCGCGAGGGATTGGCCAACGGCTCGCGCACGCTGGTCAAATACGACCCGGAATAAATACGCAACACGTAATCAATATAAGGAGGTGCGTGATGAATCTCTCATGGGCCAAAGAGTGGTTCAGTATCTTCAGTAGTCCATCTGGACTCGACAAAATGGGGAATTACTATACCGAAGATGTGCAGTTTGAAGATGTGGTCTTTGCGCATAAGGAAAACGGCCTTGCTAACCTGCGCAAATTCTTCGCTGCTTTCTCCTCTCCCAACGCTGGAGAAAACGTCTTCACGGTCACGGCCTACGCCGGCGGGTCCGAGGGCGGCGCGGTCGAGTGGACCTGGCAGGCCAAACATGCCGCTGATTTCATGGGTGTCCCGGCAAAAGGCAAACAAACCACGGTGCGAGGCGTATCGATCGTGACGCTCAGAAACGGCAAGATCGCTTCGCAGCATGATTACTGGGACGCGAATACGGTGATTCAGCAACTGAAGAGCTAAAAGAGCTCAGCGGTAGTAGTCTCTCATGACGGGACACTTTTAGTGAAGAGGGCGGACGAGGTTCCGCCCTCTTTTTTGTGTGGGTGGGGCGATGAAAAACGGACTCTTTGTTACAAAGCCAATAGAACTCCTCGCCCGCGAAGCCGAGGACAGAGAGGGACTCAGGCGAGCGCTAGGCCCGCTCGAACTTGCCGCGCTTGGCATCGGGGCAATTATTGGAGCAGGGATCTTTGTACTGACAGGCCATGCGGCGGCGCAACATGCTGGACCAGCTATCGTTCTGTCCTTCATTCTCTCTGGTGTGGCCTGTGCCTTCGCGGGGCTGTGTTACGCCGAAATGGCCTCGATGATTCCGATTGCCGGCAGCGCGTACACTTACGCGTACGCCAC
>DATLYA010000244.1:0-14645 GCA_035575235.1 Candidatus Methylomirabilota bacterium | reverse complement strand
CTGTCATAGGGATTGTCTGCGTAATGCATTAGCACGCGCGCGCGCGCACGCTGTCCGGGATCAAGCGGGAGCAACGGCGGGTGCGGATACTTATCGTTGAGATACTCCATGATGATGGTCGACTCGTAGAGCGTCACGCCGTCGTCTTGCAACGCCGGCACCTTGCCATAGGGGTTGATCGCGAGAAATTCCGGCTTTTTCTGTTCTCCTTTGGTGATGTCAATAGTGACTTTTTCATACTGCAGCCCCTTCTCCGCCAGTACGATTCGCACCTTGCGCGCTCTGGGAGACATGGGAAAGTCATACAGCTTGAGCATGGACTACCTCCTTTTGCGTACTCGCCGGAAAAACGCCTCTCGCGTCACATCTATTCCTGATGGAACACGTTACGGCGAATGAAACGCGAGAGCCATCCTTCATTTTCTCGCTGCGCCAACGCTTCCAACTCACCGCGATCAAGCCACATGCCCTGGCAGGAGGGGCATTCTTCCACCGTCACGCCATGATGCGTGATAGTATTTAACTTTGTCCCACATTTAGGACAACGCATCAGCGCCAGCTGCTGCGCCGCTTCTTGATCAGAAATCTGCTTCTGCTTCAGTTTTTCAATTAACTCTTTGTCGCGTTGCGCGAAATAACGATCTTCTTCCGCTCTCTCTTTGTCCCGGAGCTTCGCGCCGAGGCGGTCTTTTTCATCCATGGTGAGACTCCTTTGCTCTCGCAGATTGTTCCTTGCGGTTTCGTAACTCATGCCATTTACGGTGCATATACTCTTGCGCTCGCTTTGCCCAGTGAAAATCGCGGCTAAGAATGCCAAAACTTAACACAATAAGCACGATGCCTGGGCCAGGAATCCCAGGAAGACTGAGGAATACCCCTGCGCCGAGTAACAGAAAGCCGCAAATGATCCGGAAGAGACGCCAAAGCAAGTAACCGGTTGTACGAATCATAAGGGTATTCTAGCGGGAAAAAATGGCGGCGTTTAGAGATCGTCGAGAATTTTCCCACTTCGAGCCTTTTCAACGGTCTCTTCAAATTGCGCTCCGAGATCAACTCCCATTTCTTTCGCTCGTTTCTTTGCCCACAAGCCGACGTTGCGCGAGTCTTTATAGAACGACTCATCACGCGGAGCGCTTGTGTCAAACTCTCGCAGGCGGGCGGTCTCAGTTTGATGGTACGCAAACTTTGAGAGCAATTTGGTTAACCGGCGACTGCCGCAATGCTTGCAGCGCGGTCGGGATTGTAGATCACGCTGCGAAAGGAATAGCAAGCTTTGGTCTTTCCCGCACTTCTGACAATGGTACTCGTAAATAGGCATATCCCCCTTCCCCTATCACAGGTTCTAGGGCACCGCCATATGAACCGCCGCATCAAGGATGGGCCAAACGGCGATGAGCGTAGGGAAGCAGCAGTTGGCGTTCTTAAGGTGAGAAGTCAGAAGTGCAAATAAAAAAGGCGCACGCTTGGGTGCGCCTTCAGAAAGTCAAGAGAAAGTAGGTTAATTAAGTTGCGCAGATAGCGCAGCGACGGCGAAGCGTGCGGGCAGATACCGCGGCTCAAGCGTCATGGCTTTGCTAAATTCCCGCATCGCGCTGAGTTGGTCGCCTTTGGCCAGATAGAGACGGCCAAGATTCATATGAGGAAAATGACGCGCTTCATAGCGTTTGGCTGTTATCGCTTGCTCGAACCACGGAATGGCGTCTTCGAGTTGTCCCAACTTCATCAAATATGTGCCGATGTCATTGTAGGGATTGCCAAAGTCGGGATCGAGCGCGATGGCGTGTTTGCATTCCTCAATTGCCTCGGCATAGCGATTCATGAAACTATACGTCCACCCAAGGAACGTGTACGCCTCAGCTGTGGGATGCAGATGCAGCGATTCTTGATACAAACGAACTGCGTTGCTCAGGTCCCCTTTCATCTGCGCTTGATATGCTGCACGAAACAGTTCTGCCGCCCTCTCCTCTCTATTTGCGGGTTTTTCCCCGCGATTACTTGTAGATTCCATTCTTTATGCTCCTCGCAGGTAAACCTTGATAGAGAGAAAATTTGGGTCCGATCAGGCGAATGTCAAGACGGCGGAACAAATTTTGCCAATGTGGCGTGGAGATAGAAGGATAGAGCGGTGTAGTACAGAGGATAATACAAAGAGCAGAACACAAGCCAACCGGAGGGAGCGGGAAATTGGTACAGTAAAGCGAGGAGTACGCCCACCCAGCCTACGCCAAGAACGTTTGTCAAGCGTCGGAAAGGAACTGTACGAGTAGGGTAGATGTAACGCACGGGAATAAATACGCAGAGGGATAATACACAGATCAGTACGCCATTCGCCCACAGCGGCAGCCGCCATACATAGAGATAGAAAGCTACCACATTCCAATAAGAGGGAAACCCGGTAAAGAAGAAGTCCGGAGTTTTTGCCGCAGCCTGACAGAACCCGTAGGCGCTCGCCAGGAGCGGCAGTGCGACAAAAATAACCGTACCGGACGAGGGCAGCAGGCGCATCTGGAAGAGAAAGACGACCGGGGCGATGACAAAGGTAAAGTAGTCAACAATATCATCAAGCTTGGCGCCATCGAACCCCGGCAGCACCTGTTTAATCTTGAGCGCGCGCGCCAGCGTGCCGTCCGTTGCATCAATGAGCACCGCCACAAGCATCCACAAAAACGCCTCACGCGCTTGATTGGCGAAGGTCGCTTGTAGCACAAGAAAGCCGGCAACCGCTCCAGACGCTGTATACGCGTGTACGGCCCACGCTGCGGCTCGGTGTAAACGAGAAGGGGGATGCGCCGCGTCGTGACCCGCCTCAGCTGAGATGCTGTGGGCTGAGGGTCGGTTCATACAAGATTTGGATAACGTTCCCGTCCGGGTCTGCGAAATAGAGCGAGCGACTGCCGTCGCGATGCGTACGCGGCTCCTTGAGGAGTGGAATGCGCCGCGCTGCGAGCGCCGCCGCCGCCTGATCCACATCATCCGGTTTTTCCACGAGGAACCCAAGATGATCAAGCCGCTGCCCTTGCGGCGCTATGCCGGCGGAAGCTTTGTGGAGCGCCAGATTATCACAGCCAGACGAGAGATAAGCGTTCTCAGGATCAGGTTGCCAGACGACTTGCATGCCGAATAAAGAAGTGTAGAACTCAACAGAGACAGCGACGTCTGCAACGTTCAACGCCACGTGACGTAACCCACGTGTGGGAATAACTGGAGGTATTGTCATAATTGCTGCACTGCTCGCGAAATGTTGGCGACATTGTGACAGAAGAGAGATAGAGGAAGCAAGGAGCGCAGAGTATCTCAGCCCCTAAGCGACAAAATAACGTGTAAGATCGCCCTATTTGCGTTGTTCAGGTTGCCTCTTGATTTTCGCTTTTTATTCTCCTATTGCTGAGCTGTTATGACGACTGCCGACACGAATGATCGATCCGTGCACCCCAGGATAATCCGGAAGCTCGCCGCGATTCTGAGCGCCGACGTGAAGGGGTACAGTCGTCTCATGGGGGATGACGAGGTGGCGACTATCCGCACACTGGCCGCGTACCGCACTCTGATGACGGAGCGAATCGGACAATATCGAGGGCGGGTCATCGACTCCCCTGGGGATAATTTGCTCGCGGAGTTCGCCAGCATTGTTGATGCCGTACAATGCGCGGTGGAAGTGCAACGCGAACTCAGACAAAAGAATAACGACTTGCCCACTGCCCGGCGCATGGAATTTCGCATCGGCGTGAATGTCGGCGACGTCATTGTCGAAGATGAACGCCTCTATGGCGACGGCGTCAACATTGCCGCTCGTTTGGAAAGCCTGGCGGAGGGCGGCGGCATTTGTATATCCGGCGCCGTGCACGACCAGATTGAGAACAAATTGCCGCTCACCTACGTCGATCTTGGTGAGCAAACGGTCAAAAATATCGCCAGACCTGTACGGGTCTTTCGTGTGTTATGGGAGCCTGCAGCGGCCAGCGAGGACACTCAGGAAACGCCAATGCCTCTCACTATTCCCGATAAACCATCGATCGCAGTCTTACCGTTTCTCAATCTCAGCGGCGACGCCGAACAGGAATATTTTAGCGATGGCATCACAGAAGACCTGATTACCGACCTCTCAAAACTGTCTGGCCTCTTTGTCATTTCGCGGAATTCTGTTTTTCTTTATAAAGGAAAGGCCGTCAAGCCTGAGCAGGTCAGCAAGGAACTCGGTGTAAGGTTCCTGCTTGAGGGTAGCGTGCGAAAGGCGGGGAATCGGGTGCGTATTACCGCACAATTGATTGACGCAACGACCGGGTACCACCTGTGGGCTGAGCGGTATGACCGGGATCTACAAGATATCTTCGCCGTGCAAGACGAGGTGACGGCGAAGATCGTCTCTGCACTGCAAGTTCGACTCACGGCCGGTGAGCAGGAACGCGTCAAGCGTCCGCCAACAAATAACCTGGAGGCGTATGACTGTTTTTTGCGCGGATTGGAGTATCGCTCTCATCGCACGCAGGAAGCCAACGCGCAGGCGCGGCGGATGTTTGAGCGGGCGATTGCCTTGGACCCGCATTTTGCCGTCGCGCATGCGATGCTTGGTTTGACGCAACTCTCGGAAATTACCACGCAGTGGACCCAAGATCCCGGCGCGCTTGACCAGCTCTTGGCGATCGCTCAGCACGCTGTTGCGCTGGATGACGCCCAGCCGGCGGCCTATGAGACGCTTGCCTACGCCTATTTGGCCAAGAAACAGCACGCGCAAGCCATCGCTGCAGCGGAGCGCGCCATTGCCCTTGACCCTAATTCAGCGGACGCGTATCAAACCTTGGGAGATATTCTGAACTTCGCCGGACGTGGCGAAGAAGCCCTGACGCTGGTTGAGAAAGCGATGCGGCTCAACCCGCGTTATCCGGTAACGTATCTATGGTCGCTTGGCCAGGCATACCGCCTGGTGGGAAAGCGGGAAGAGGCCGCTACAGTATTACGGCGGGCCGTCATACGCAACCCTGATTATCTTGCCGCGCATATGTTGCTGGCCGTGATTTATTATGAGCTTGGACGAGAGGAAGAAGCGCGCGCTGCAGCTGCAGAGATGCTGCGGATTAATCCGCGCTATTCCCTGGCGATTACGAAAAAGTTAATACCGTTTCAAGACCCGGCGGCGGTAGAACAAGTGGTGAATGCACTGGAAAAAGCCGGGTTACGGTAAGCGGCTGCTCCTTCTTTCTCCTCAGACGTGCGTGGCCTTCTCGCTCCTGACAGGAGGCGCGGCTCGCCTCTCATCCGAGACAATCAGACCATCACGAAACACAATGCGCCGCTGGGTGTAGCCGGCAATGTCCGGCTCGTGCGTGACGAGGATGATCGTCATGCCTTGACGATTGAATGTGGTCAAGATTTCCATGACTTCGGCGCTGGTGACGCTGTCCAGGTTCCCGGTCGGTTCGTCCGCCAGAATGACAGCCGGATGATTGACGAGCGCGCGGGCGATCGCGACCCGTTGTTGTTGCCCGCCGGAAAGTTGATTGGGCAGATGATGCACTCTCTCTTCGAGCCCCACGGTTCTCAACGCCGCCCAGGCGCGCTGCCGTTGCTCAGCTAACGGAATGTTACTGTACATGAGCGGCAGTTCTACGTTTTCCAGCGCGCTCGTGCGCGGCAGGAGGTTAAAATTTTGAAAAACGAAACCGATTTTCGCGCTGCGGATACTGGCGCGTTCATCGGCGGTCAATTGTGAAACATCTACTCCATCAAGCATGTATTGTCCTGAAGTGGGACGGTCGAGACAGCCGAGAATGTTCATGAAGGTGGATTTTCCTGAGCCCGAGGCGCCCATGATGGCGACAAACTCACCCCGCGCAATCGTCAGCGACACGCCGCGTAATGCATGGACCTCTACTTCGCCGAGATGATAGATTTTCGTCAGCTGATTGACGACGATGAAAGAAAACGATTGGGACATTACCGTCTCCACCGCATGCCAAAGCCTGGGAGCGTCGGTTGTGACGCGCCGTCTTGCGGCGCGGTATTGAGCGCGGTCACCACATGCATGCCTTCGGTGAGCTCGCCTTCGAGCAATTCGGCGAACCGCTCGTCGCTGATGCCGGTTCGTACGGTCACTGGTTTCAGCGCTTGTCCATCGGTTTGCACCCACACCTGTTTAGGCTCAAGCGGGGCTGTTCCGTCTCCGGCGGGCGCCGCCGTCTCCTGACGAGGGGGCGGCTTCTCGCGATGCTTCTCATGCGCCGGCGGGCGGAAGCGCAGGGCAGCCAACGGCACCTTGAGGACATTCTCGCGCGACGCGCTGACGATAGAAATGTTGGCGGTCATGCCGGGTTTAAGCGCAAGATCAGAATTATCTACATTAACGACAACATCGTAGGTCACGACATTCTGGACGGTTTGCGGAGCGTTGCGCACTTGCGCCACTTCCCCCCAGAACTGTCGGTCCGGATAAGCATCCACAGTGAAAAAGGCGTGCTGCCGTTCGGCGACCAGGCCGATATCCGACTCGCTAACATTGGCGTTCACCTGCATCTTGGTGAGGTCTTGGGCAATGAGAAATAACACTGGCGTCTGGAAGCTGGCGGCGACAGTTTGTCCCACAGCGACGTTGCGTGAGACGACAACGCCATCCACAGGAGACTCAATCGCGGTGTATTCTAAATTGACGCGCGCTTCCTCTAACGCCGCCGCCTCCTGGTTGACGCGGGCCTGGTCAAGCTGCAGTTGCGCTTGCATCTGGATATAATCGCGCTCCGCGGCTTCCTCCTCTTGTTTGGCGATGAGGTTTCTCTCTAGCAATCCTCGCATGCGATTTAAGACCTGCCGCTTGAAGTCAAGGTCTGCTTGGTCTTTCTCCACTTGCGCCTGCGCCGTGATTAAATTTGCCTCCGCCTGTTTGACCTTAAACGCAAACGGACGAGGATCGATCTGCGCCACGCGCTGGCCGCGTTTGACCGGAGAATTAAAATCCACGAAGATGGCCTGAATGGGACCAGAGACGTAACTGCCAACCTGGACCGTGCTGACGGGGTTGACCGTTCCCGTTGCTATGACAATTTGTGATATCTGACCGCGCTCAATCACCGCCGTGCGGTAACTGACCGGCGGTTCATCCATGCTGAAATAGCGCCACGCGCCAAAAGTAAGGCCTGCCGCAACGAAGAAAAAAAGGACAAACGTCAGGAATCGTTTCACCATATCTTATTCGAGAGGAAAGCCGACCGCTTTTTCCAATTGGGCCAGCGCCGTCTTGTAATTGTACAGAGCTCCGATCAGATTTGCTTGAGCAGAGGTCAGGGAAACTTGCGCGTCTGTCAATTCAATAATGTTGCCGACGCCCGCAGCATATCGGCCCTCGGCAAGGTCAAGGTTCTCTTTGGCCTGGACAACGGTCTGTTCGTTGACGCGAATGCTCTCTTCTGCCTGCCGCAGGTTCAGCACTCCTTGCCTGACTTCCAGCGTGACCTGTTGGCGGATATTCTCTTCCTGCGCCTGTAAGTTCCGCAGATTCGCCTGGGTCTCCCCCAGCTGAGAGTAGGTGAGGATGTTGTCAAAGAGCGGCATGGTGAGCGTAACGCCCCAGAGCCATCCTTGTTGCAGTGGATACTCACGCCCCGTCCAGTTATATTGCGCCGTGCCGGACACCGAGGGAAGAAACTGTTTCTGAAGGGCGGCAATCTGCTCCGATAAGGCGCGTTGTTGCGCCCGCAAACTTTCTAACTCCGGTCTCCGTCTATACGCTTGCTGCAGAATGGCGTCATCGACGAGAGAGAGTGGACGTCGCTCCAACGAATCCACGAGCGTCACCCGCAAAGGCTCTGGTTGTCCTGTTGCTCTGCGCAGAGTTTCGAATCCCAAGGCGACGTTATTACGAGCCTGGACCAAACTCAGCTCGGCGTTTGAGAGTTGTACCCGCGCATTGGTGACATCGAACCGTGGGGCCACACCCACATCAAAACGCGCCTGCGCTTCTTCGAGATGCCGCTGATTCTGCCGCACGGTCTCTTCCGCGACGCCTAGAAGTCGTTGCGCCGAGAGCACGCCATAATACGCCTGTTTCGTATTGAAGATGACCGTTTGCTTCGTCGTTTCGAGATCGGCGGTGCTGGCTTCCACCGACGCGATAGCGGACTGGATCAGATCCAACGTACGCCCAAAATCAAAGAGGAGTTGGCTCAGTTGAAAATTGGTTGAATGGAAGTTGAAGAGTTGAGAAGTGGCCCGCTGTTGTTGAACGCCGCCCACCTGCACGCCGCCAACGGCTGCGGTCAAAGGACGTTCCTGACGGGAGTAGGTATAGGTATATCTGCCGCTTGGCAAATAGCTGGCAATTTGTTGGTGCACCCGTTGCTGTGCGGCTTCGACAGTTGCCTGCCCCATGCGAATCGTCGGGTGATTGCGCACGGCGGCGTCCACTGCCTCCTGCAAAGTCAGTGAAGGTGCAGCTGGAGCAGACTCTTCCTGCGCTCGTGTGGAGAGGGAGAAAACGGTGGAAAAAATGAGAGCACATACCACAGACCGCATAACACTCCTTCCAAGACAAACACGCTCTTGCATTTTCTCTCATCATAGTATGGGACGCCATGCCTCTAAGAGAATGAGACGAAGCAGAAAGGCAAAAGATGAAAAATAGTAGGGAGGAAATCGAATGGGCTGCTACTGGTTGACCGGCGGGAATCGTACGTGGAAATATCCTGCTTGGTTAGTCAGGGCAGGTCTCAGACCCGCCTCATACTAATTCCACATAAGCAGGTCAGCGCTCCGTCATATTTTCTAGGGCCCAGAGGACCATGTTGACCGTCTTTTCTTCTCCCCAGACGCCGGTGTCGATGAGAAGATTGTATGTCTGCGGGTCGCGCCAGTCCGCATGATAAAAGGTATGTACATAATCTGCACGAAGCTTATCCATACCGGTAATCCTATGTTCAGCCGCGGAGTGTGCGAGCCCTTCCGTCTGCATGACGCGCTCGATGCGCACGGGCAACGGCGCGAACAGGAAGACGTGCAACACGTCTGGCCGTTTCGCCAGAATATGATTGCCTCCTCGGCCCACAATGATCGCACGTCCTTCTTTCGCGACGTCCTCAATGATGCCCCTTGTCATGCGCACGAGCTGAGCGTCATTGAGCCAGAGCGGAGGCGGCACCTCATACGCGGATTCGAACCCGCCGAGACCAAACAACCCGACCATACGTTCAATGAAAGAATCAACGCGTTCATCTTTTGCATCGACGTATTCTTCCGACACTTTGTACTGCGAGGCGATCTGCCGGACGATCTCTTTTTCCCAGACTGACCAGCCGAGACGGCGGCCCAGTTCTCGGGCGATCCGGCTGCCGCCGCTGCCGTATTGGTGAGAGATGGTCAGGATATTGACTGTCGATGGAGGGCGCATATCAACCTCCTGAACAAAGACGATCTCTGATCCGCTGCGAATAGTCTTTGTAAGATTGGCCTCACCGTACGACAAAATGGAAGAAGGTTCAAATTTTTCTTTCTCTGGGGTGCGATTCCCGGCGCAGCGCCCCTCCCATACGCCTACGGCTGCGACAGAAAGACGAACACACGACCCACGGCGACTTTATCCATGACGCCTTGGCCGGAAGCGCCGAACACAAAATCTGGAATTTTGTCACCGTTGACATCTCCTGGCGACGCGATCGAGTACCCGAAACTCGCTCCTTGATGGGGGTACGGATCATCAAACGTGGTTAAATGGCGTCCATCGCTGCCATTAAAGAGAAACACTTCTCCCGCTACATGATCCACATCTACCGTTTGAAACGGAGCGCCGACCAGAATTTCTGGAGCGCCGTTTTGATCGACGTCCGGCCCTTGGGCAATCGTGTACCCGAAACACGAGTACGGCTTGGGCGCTGGACTGTTCAAGGCAAATAAGAATTTGCCGTCTGCCCCATTGAAGACAAGCGCCACACCCTGCGCGGGGTTCGAGCCGACATCTTTATACGGGGCGCCAACAAGAATATCAGGAATTCCATCCTTATTGAGATCGCCTGCTGACGTGACGCGCCAGCCAAACACTTCACCGGCGGCTGGTTGAGGATCATCAAGGGTGAAGAGCACTTTCCCATCCTTGCCACTGAACGCATAGACGCGTCCCTGCACGGTTGTCACGCCGACCGTACTATAGGGTGCGCCAATGAGCATATCGGAGACGCCATCTTTATTCAGATCGCCGGCGTTCGCTACTGACCAGCCGAACGCTGCGCCACTCGGCGATTCCGGCGAACTCACGGTGCGCACGAGTTTTCCCGTGAACCCGTCGAAGACGAATGCTTTGCCTTCGCCGTCTTGGCCAAACGCGCCAATCAAAAGGTCTGGAACCCCATCGCCAGTTTGATCGCCAAGTGAGGAGACTGACCAGCCAAAGCCAGCGCCAATCTGCGGCTGTGGAGCTTGGAGCGTGTGTAGCACTTTCCCGTCTTTGCCGCTAAAGACAAACGCACGGCCGCTCCCACCATAGCCCAAGTCGCCGGTGCCGCCGTAGCCAAACGCGCCGATCAGCAAATCCGGCGTTCCATCGTTATTCACGTCGCCAGCACCCGATACGGCAAACCCAAAAGCGGCATAAGGCATGGGAACCGGGGTATTCAGCGTAAATAACAACTTGCCGCTTTGTCCGCTGAAGACGAATGCGCGACCCTGATGCTCTGAAAGATTCACGGGGGGATCATAGCGCACCTGATAATCGTACGCGCCGATGAGATAATCAGTGACTCCGTCGCCATCGATATCGCCAACTGTGGCCAATGCTGACGCAAATCCGCCAAAAGACATGCGCATGGGGTTGTCTAACATCATATATCGGCTCGCGGCGAGCGTGAGAACCGGGCGGCAAAGAAGCAAAGCAAGGGTCAATGAAAAAAGACACTGACAATAGCGCGGCATGGAATGAATCCTTGATGTGAATGGGAGATCTATTACTGAGACGAAGATAGTATGAACAGGAACGAAAAAGGTGGCCGTGCCTGTCCCGCTGTGTACCGGGGGTTTATAGCCTAGCCTGTCAAGGCTGTCAAACCAGGTTTGCCGAAACACACGACAGGCTTCTCCCGTTTTTGCCGAGAAGTTCTTGCAGAACCAGGAGATCTCTGACACAACCAACGTGGCGTATATCGCTAGCTCTTTTACGTGCGAAGGGAAGCAAAAGTAGATGAAAACCATAGGATTGACTGGGGGCATTGGCGCGGGAAAAAGCACCGTGTCACAGATCCTCACCGAACTCGGTGCGTTTGTCATCGATGCGGACAAGGTTGGCCATGAAATCTATTCGCCGGGGAAAGAAGCCTGGACACAGGTCGTCGCTGCTTTTGGAACTGATATCCTTGCGCCGGACCAAACGATTGACCGCAAAAAGCTCGGCGCTATTGTTTTTGGTAGTGATGACGCGCGGAAAACGCTAAACTCTATCGTGCATCCGCTGATGTTTCACGACATCCGGCGGCGCATTGATGAGAAACGCGCGGAAGGGTTTACCAAGCCTATCGTTGTCGAAGCCGCCATTCTCATTGAGGCAAACTGGTTGCCATTGGTCGACGAGGTCTGGGTTGTAGTGGCCGACAAACATGCGGTCATCAACCGACTAGCAGCTCAACGCGGTCTCGCGGCGAAAGACACGGAAGCGCGTATCGCTAGCCAGCTCTCTGATGCAGAACGGGTCAAGCACGCTCAAGTGGTGATCGTCAATGATGGATCGCGTGAAGAATTGATGAAGAAGGTTCAAGCAGTGTGGGAGCGAATCGCGTGGGAAACCTGCTGCGCGTAAAAGGGGTCATTTTCGATGTGGATGGCACCCTGGCGAACTCGGTGGGGTTTTTCTACGAGATCGCTCTGGAAATTTTGCGTCTGGCTGGAGCGCCGCCTGTATCACAGGAGCGTGTGTATGAATTAATGCGTCTGGGTGACGCGGCGCCGCTGGAAAAATTGTTCCCGCCAGATTTTCCTGATGCTGTAGCAACCCTGAAGCGTATCGTTGATGAGCGTATGCACGAGTGGATGCGTCGGTATCACGATGAGACCGAGGCGATTCCTGGCAGCGTCGAACTCCTCCACGAGCTCTCAGCGAGAGGACTACGGCTGGGCATCGCCACCTCATCAGGGCGGACCTTGCCGTTTCTCGATCGCTGGGGTGTGCGTCATTTGTTTGGCGGCATCGTGGGACGCGAAGATGTGGAAAGCCGCAAACCTCATCCCGAACCTATTCTCAAATGCCTTGGTCATTTGCAGCTTGATCCTCATGAGGCCGCGTACATTGGCGACTCAGTGATCGATGTGCGCGCTGGAAAAGCCGCTGGCGTCTATACGGTTGGCGTGCTGACCGGCACGAGCCCCCATGACGTGCTCCACCTGGAAGGACCAGACTATATTCTTGAGAGTGTCGCAGGACTCCTCGACCTTCTCCACCAGGTGCGGTAGGGAACTGTCTCTTCCCTCGGCCGCTTTTTGACCATGATGAGCGCCAGTCTCGTGTGAAGGGATGATGTTGCTCCTCTCACTTGACAACCACAGTGAATGGCAGGCAGGTTGTGAAGGGAAGAGGAGAAGGTCATGGCAACTGCCGCTCAACCGGCCCCAGGAGCAACCCGGCTGTCCTGGCTCGACAGCATCAAGGGAATTTCCATCCTGTGGATCGCTTTTTTCCATTTCTTCGGGGCGTACAATAACGACCGTTTCCCCTCGCCATTGGAACCGCATTACTTTTCCTCTTTCCTCCAGCAGTGCGCGCCTGCGTCTCTCTTTGAAACAGTTGGCTGCGCCGTCAAAGGCTTCTCTGTTGCTGTCGCCTCCGTTGGTTTTCACGCTGTGGCGGTATTTTTGATTCTCAGCGGTTTTGGCCTGACGTACTCGCTGGTGAGAACCGGAGAGCCCGAGGGCGGGTGGTTAGGATGGTATCGCGGGCGCCTCTTGCGGCTGTTTCCCATGTATTGGTTGGCGCATCTCATTTATGTTATCTCGCCATTTGTCTCGCGCCCTGAACCTCTCGACTATCGATTTTTCTTGAGCTTGCTTGGTGATCGAGTCTGGCCAGTGGACTCGATTTTCTACTATATGAATCCTGCCTGGTGGTACTTCGGCCTGTTGCTTGAACTGTATCTCGTCTTCCCAATCTTGTTTCGGTTGTTGCAAAAATTGGGGCCAGTATGGTTCCTGGTGCTCTGTGGCGCAGTGACGCTGGCGAGCCGCTATGTTTTGCTCCTCGTTATTGGCGCGCATGGGTATTATGTGCAAGGAGCGTTTTTTGGCTCGCGGTTATGGGAATTCGCGGCGGGCATGGCGCTGGGATGGTGCTACCGTCGTAATCAAGCCGCCGCCCAGGAGCGGTTGTTTACAGGGCGGACCTTCTTCGCCGGCGTCGCCACCTACATGTTAGGCTTGTACAGTTACGATTCCATATTCACTTACCCGGCCACTGATGCATTGATCGGCACGGGGCTCTTCATTGTTCTTGCCCATATGTCCATCTGGGCGGACTTATGGCGTCGCCTGGGCGGCATGTTGGCCTATGTCGGCGCATTCTCTTATGGCGTCTATCTTTTGCACCAGCCATACGTCATCTATTTTGGCGAGCGACTGCGCGATTTGCCTATGTTGACTGCCTCCCTTGTCGGCTGCGTTATTATCGCCGCCATTACTATTTGTACGATTCCTTTGGAACGACACGTCAATCAACTCGCTAATCGTGTGTTGGATAAGAAGAAAGATAGCGGTCAGCTTTCAGCGATCAGCCAGAAACAGGCGGCTGCGGGTCATTGAATCATAGAAACGGGAAGCTTGGGCGAGGAGAGGACAGGTCTCTCGCCTCTTTTTCCTGGGAACTCGAAACCGTGAACCTCAAAGAGTGGCGATTAAACGACGAGCGTTTTCTCCGCGTGTTAGGCGCTATGATGGCGCATGGCGAGCGGTTGCAAAATTCGCCTCTGCAAGATGCGCCTCCTCCACAGGAAGACTTAGCCGGCAACGTGGTTCGCGAAGCGCTTGCGCCCTTCGTGCGCGGCGGGCAGTTGCTGATTGAACATGTCAGCTATGTAGAAAATCGCGGCAACCTGATTCTCACCTACCCTGGCCGTACTGACCGGACGGTTGCTTTCGTTGGCGCGCACCTCGATGTCGTGCCCGCTGACCCGAAAGAGTGGCGACGCCCGCCATTCGAGCTGCAGGTGGAAGGAGATCGCTTATATGGTCGTGGGGTGACCGATTGTCTCGGTCATGTTGCTGTACTCACCGATCTCTTCGCTCAGCTCGCTGAGAAGCGCGTCACATTAGACCGTACGGTCGTTGCTGTCATCATTGCTAACGAAGAACTCTCGAACACGCACGGGGTCGGCATTCACCGTCTGGTCAAGGAAGGCAAACTTGCTCACTTACAAAATGGACCTGTTTATTGGATAGACAGTGCTGACTTCGGACCGACGATCGGCACGGGCGGAATGGCCGTCTGGCGGCTCGTGGTGGAGGGGAAAAGCGCTCATTCCGGTTTCCCGCAAAACGGCATTAACGCCGCTGAATTGGCGTTTCTGGCGGTGCAGAAACTGCAAGAGTGGTTCTATCGGAATTACCCGCCGCATCCGAAGGAAAAGGAATATGGCTTTCTCGCGCCCTCGTCGCTGAAGCCCACGCGGGTGCAAGTAGAAAACGATACGCTGACAAAG
>DATLYA010000243.1:0-21033 GCA_035575235.1 Candidatus Methylomirabilota bacterium | reverse complement strand
ATCGCCGCGCCTTCACGATCGAGTTCCGCCCCAAGAATAAGTCCACGCCCCCGCACGGTTTTAATGAAAGGGAATTTCTCTTGCAGGGCCAATAGCCGTTTGAAGAAATAGTCGCCAGACACACGGCAGTTTTCGAGTACGCCACCCAAGAGGGTATTCACCACGGCGATCCCGGCAGCGCACGCGACCGCATTGCCGCCGAACGTCGAGCCGTGACTGCCAAGATTAAAGCTTTCGGCCACGGCGCCGCGCGCCAGCATCGCGCCAATGGGCAGGCCGCCGCCCAGCGATTTCGCCAGGGTCATAATATCCGGCTCTACCCCCTCGTGCTCATAGGCGAACAATTTTCCTGTGCGTCCCATGCCAGTTTGCACTTCGTCAAGAAGTAACAACAAGCCATGGCGGTCGCACAGCTCGCGCAGTCCTTTGAGATAGCCGGGCTGGGGTACGTTGACGCCGCCTTCGCCCTGAATCGGCTCAACCATGATGGCGATCGTGCGGTCAGAAATCGCCGCCTCTGTCGCCGCCAGATCGTCAAACGGTACGTACCGGAACCCTTCCAGGAGCGGCGCAAATCCCTGACGCACTTTTTCCTGGCCGGTCGCTGAAATCGTGGCCATGGTGCGACCATGGAACGAGCCTAACGTCGTCAGAATCTCGTAGCGACCATCACGCTTATCGCTGCCGTATTTCCGCGCCAGTTTGATCGCCGCCTCATTCGCCTCGGCCCCGCTGTTACAGAAAAACACTTTGTCAGCAAATGAATGGGCGCAGAGCAATTCAGCAAGACGCGCCTGTGGCAGCGTGTGATGCAGGTTCGATATATGCGTCAAGGTTGACACCTGATCGCACACCGCTTTTACAACAGCGGGATGGCACTGGCCCAGATTCATCACCGCCAGGCTGGCGAAGAAGTCTAAATATTCTTTGCCGTCGGCGTCCCACAACCGGCAGCCCTGCCCTCGCACAAATGCGACCGGAAAGCGCGCATAGGTGGTGCAGAGGTATTTGGCGTTGAGGTCAATGATATGCTTATTGCTTAGGACGTCCATCGCACCACCTCCGTACCAATGCCTTCTTTGGTAAAAATTTCCAGCAGCGTGGCGTGACGCACACGGCCATCAATGATGTGCGTTTTTTTGACGCCGCCATGAAGCGCCGCAATGCAACACTCCACTTTGGGAATCATGCCTTCGCCAATCGTGCCGTTCTTGATCAATCGCTCAGCTTCAGCACTGTTCAGCGTCGACACCAGCGCGCCGTTTTTCTCTTTAATGCCTTCCACATCCGTTAACAAAATCAATTTTTCCGCCTGCAGCGCTTCGGCGACTTTCCCCGCGACCAGGTCAGCGTTAATGTTATAACTTTCCCCGTTCTCGCCGACGCCGACAGGAGCAATGACCGGAATGAAGTTCGCCTCGGTCAGGGCATTGATCACGCGTGGATTCACGCCCACCACCTCACCGACTAACCCAACATCGTGGGTTGTGGGCGGTTTGCCCTCTTCTTCCACCGTGACGAGCATTTTCCGCGCAACGATCAGCTCTCCATCTTTTCCGCTCAGTCCCACGGCTTTACCGCCCTGGCGGTTAATCAACGACACCACTTCTTGGTTAATTTTGCCAAGCACCATTTCCACCACCTCCATGGTGGCGAAGTCGGTCACACGCATGCCGCGCACAAACCGTGAAGAGATGCCAAGCTTCTTGAGCATATCGCCGATCTGCGGTCCGCCGCCATGCACAACCACAGGGTTCATGCCGACATACTTGAGCAGCACGATATCCTGCGCAAAGCGCTGCTTCAGGTCCTCGTCTTCCATGGCGTGACCACCATATTTAATGACGAGCGTCTTGCCTGAAAATCTCTGGATATAGGGCAACGCTTCGAGCAGCGTGTCCGCTTTCTGAATGAGTGCGTCCACCTCACCGTTCCATTCACAAGGAAATAGGAATCTCTTATGCCCTGGAACCTCCTGAGGGTCAATAGGTTGCTGCCTTAGCTGAGTGGCTCTGCTCGGAAGCAGCGGAGAGGGCAAACGGGAAACGTGAAAACATGAACCGGAGACGGGGAGAAGCGGAGACCAGCCCTCCTCCTCACCGTTTCTCCGGTTCCCCGATACCTCGATTCTCCATTTTTCCGATTCCTTGAGTTGGCTTGTCTATTGTCCCTTAATTTTTTCGTCTATTATCAGCAGAATGAAATCTCTTGCCTTCCTTTGCGCGCTCCTCCTTTCTGGCTCCGCCACAGCACGGGCCGATCTGTATCAATGGACGGATGCTCAAGGCGTCACGCACGTCGTGGATGATGCACAGACGATTCCAGAGGCATATCGCGGCAAAGTAAAGACCTATCGTGCGCCGAAGACACCAAACCCAGCGGCGAATCTCATAGCGCCGAGCCGCGCGTACGCGGAAAACAGTCAAGGAGCATTCGCGCAAAAACTTGCGCTTGATCTAGGCTTGATTAAAAGCGCTCATGAAGACGCCCTTGGTCCCCTCAACACCGCAGGTATTCAGCCGGCTGGCGGCTGGAGCGTAGACGACCCACTCACGCCAGAAGCTCATTATGAGATCATTGCTGCCGCGCGGCGAGCGGCGGAATCGCGACGTCTTTCCTTATCCGCCGACGGAGCAGAAGCTGTTGTGCGCCAGGCCGCCGCTTCTTTCCTGCCTCCGGCGCCTCTCGCTCAGCCTCCACAACTACTTCCACAAGATGAGGAGGAAGCAGCTTACGATCAGGAGGCAAACATTATTATTGAACAGCAGCCGCCTCAGGTCATTGAAGTGATTAGAGAGCCGATGTACATTCCTGCACCGGTGATTGTGGGCGGCCCTCCTTCTTGGCGTCACCGCCATGATAGGGGGCGAGGAGGACGGCTCCAAACCCCAAGGAGAGCGGGGCCGCAACTCTCCCCTGGTTTTTCCACGCCAGCGCCGACTCACATGCCGTTTGGTACAAGCCAGATGCCCTTCGGCGCGAACCAGATGCCGTTTGGCGCAAACCAGATGCTGTTTCGCTTTAATCGGAGCTCACGTTAGTAAACGCTGGCGGCTGGAGAGAGGTTGTCTAAAAAGTGACACCATCGAGTCATTGCAAGCCCTTCGCCTGGCTCAGGATAAACTCCGCGGAGGAATCTTTGTCTTAAAAGAGATTGCGTCGTTGCTTCCAGCTCCTCGCAATGACAGCTCCCTTCACATTGAAGACGACCGTAAACTTCTCCGGCTCAACCCCCTTTCTCAGCCATACCAGAACAGCAAAACTCCTCTGGCGTTTCTGAGTTTGCTCAGCGAGAGAGCATCGCGACTGCTCGGAGGTTGCTCCTGGTGAATTATCGTCCCGAGTACCGGCATGAGGGGGTGGGCGGACCCGTAGGGGCGACCGGCCGGTCGCCCCTCCATCAATTCATCCTCGACACAACCGAAGGCAACCCGTTCTTCATGGGAGAGATCGTGCAGGAGCTGCGAGAGCAAGGCATGCGCTCGTGCGACGCAGGGGGCACAGCGCGGGCCTGATGGCCCGATCACACGATGGCGCAATCCTTCAATGGCCCGATGACTCAATGATAAAATGACTTAATCTATCTGATCCGCCGCAACGCCTTATTCACTGCTTCCACGTCGAACTTCTCCGGATCAAACCCCTCTCCTAGCCATGCCATCATATCATCGTGCTCGGGATGGTCGGGGTCTTGAATCGTCTCCAGCAGCTCAGCATACCCCCACACGCCGCCGCAGTCTTCCGGCGGGCAGGCGCGTTCACCTTCAAGACAAACGGGATATTTTGTTCCAGGCTCAGGCGGCAGCACTTTTTCCAGCACCACTTCATGCTCCCAACTGTCGCCAAAGTCGTACTCGTAGACAAATTTCGCTTTTGGGCGCGTCACTAATTCGTTCAGCCGCGCCTTGCGCTCATCACGCGTTTCCAGCCTGCCGTCAAAATCGTCCGGATACGTCACGCCGTAATAGATTTTTCCTGCTCTGAACTGGTGCATGTGGCCCTCTTTCCACCCCATGACCTCTTGAATCATCTGATGCAGTTTCGCCAGATTCATATCACCGGGCACTTGGAAACGTCGCCAGATTGGTGGTTTAATACCGAGCAGGGTAATCTTGAGTTGATAGATTTGTGGTCCAGTTGGTTGTTTTTTTGCGGCCTTAAGTTCCCCGTTAGAGAGGCGAAGAGATTTATATAAGACGGCGTCAGAGATCGCGAACGAGTAGAGGTGAGCAATCCCACGCATCACGTACTACGTTTCACGTCTCACGCCCCAAGGATAGCACTATATGAAGCACGCACATACCCCCGAGACCGTACAAACGTCGCCTGGCGAGATTCCCCCTGTTCCGCTCACCCTTGAGGGCTGGAGCGTTTTACACCAGATGTTTCGCCTGCGCTGGCCGGCCTGGAAAGCGCTCTCCGCTAGCGCGCAAAAAGAGGCGATTACCGAAACCGCCGCCCTGTTTCATGAGTGGGAGCGTAGAGAGGCCGGACAAAGCGGCCTCTTCTCTCTGCTCGGGCATAAGGGCGACGTCATGGCATTGCATTTCCGCCGCTCGTTCGATGACCTCAATGATGCAGAACTGCGACTGGCGAACACGAGACTCGCAGAATTTCTTGAGCCAACGACATCCTATCTCTCTGTTATCGAGCTTGGTCTGTACGAGACCTCTGTGCGTTTGTATGCATCTCTCAAAGAAAAAGGAGTGCAGCCCTACACGCCGGAATGGGAGCAGGCCATCGCAGCAGAAGTTGCACGGTTACGACAAACGATGGCTGCCCGGCTGTATCCAGACATTCCGCCGCGCCGCTATCTGTGTTTCTATCCGATGGACAAGAAACGTGGGGAGGAAAAAAACTGGTATCAAGTAGACATTGCCGAGCGGCAAAAGATGATGAGCGAACACGGACTCATCGGGCGGCGTTATGCCGGGCAGGTCACGCAAATTATTTCCGGCTCAGTCGGATTCGATGACTGGGAATGGGGCGTTGATCTCTTCGCCGATGATCCGCTCGTGTTCAAGAAACTCGTCTACGAAATGCGCTTTGATGAAGCCAGCGCGGTCTATGGTCTCTTTGGAACGTTCTATGTAGGGCTGCATTTCCCAGCAAAAGAACTCAGCACTCTGCTCGCAGGAAGAGCTCCATCCCTTGCTGTGGCGTGAGGACAAGGGGCGCGGGTCGCCGCGCCCTTCCGCCAGCTTAAAATCCCTGTGGCCGAGGACAACCGCCTGTCAACATAGACAAGTGCTTTGCCAGATCGAGTGTTGTGCGGTCATACAGATACGGCCCGACAATTTGAATCCCAACCGGCAATCCGTTGGCAAGCTGCCCCACAGGCACGACGGTCGCAGGCAGATAACACGCCCCCGCTGGGGCCATCCAGGTGAGCAGACTCCAATAGGGACGCTGTTCTCCTCCTATTACGGCTGTCCGCGCCGCCATTGGTTCCGAGTGATCATGCGGGATAGCCGGACACGGCATCACCGGCAAAAGCATGACATCCCAGTGTTGGAAAAACTCCTCCCAGCGCTTGCGCATCTGTAGGCGCCGTTCGTTGTAACTGAGCCACTCACGATGTCGCATGGCCAGCAAGCGTCGCGTGACGGCTAGCGGCGTATCACCGCTTGCCGTCGCATAGACCTCGATACGGTCCCGATCCGTTCCTCCGGCGAGCGCCGCCTGCAAGAGCGCAAAAAAGGTCTGGTACACTTTTTCAAGACTGCAGTCCGGTCGCGCAGCGGGATCGACTGCAGCCCCAGCGCGTTCCAAGACATGCGCGGCGTTCTCCAACAAGGCTTGCACCTCCGGCTCGACGCGACAGTAGGGATCATCAAGCCAGGCGGCAATGCGATACTCCTTGAGCGCGCTGCGCCGGGGCGGCGGCAGCTCAAGCCTCCAGGCAGGCTGTTCCCAGCGATTCGGTCCAGCCAGGACCTGCAGGCCAAGCTCCAGATCCTCAACGCTCCGGGCCATCGGTCCGGCAACCGCAAGATCCGCCAGCGTCAACGTTCCAGGAGGACCAGGAATCTGCCCATGCGCCGGCACAATGCCGTAACTCGGCTTATGCCCCATGACGCCAGACATATGTGAGGGCAAACGAATAGAGCCGCCGATATCACTGCCTAATTCGAGCGGCGTAAAACCGCACGCAAGCGCGGCAGCGGAACCGCCGGACGAACCGCCCGGCGTGCGCGTGAGATCATGGGGGTTGTTAGTGGTCCCAAACACGGCATTATAGCTTTGCAAGTCGCCGGCATAAATCGGCAGATTGGTCTTGCCAAAAATAATGGCTCCAGCTTTCCGCAAGCGCGCCACCGGCCAGGCGTCCTCTTGTGGGACGAAATCCGCCAACTCCGGCGCGCCGGAGGTCGTGCGCATCCCCGCGGTTTGGAACGAATCTTTCACCGTCATCGGCACGCCATGCAATGGACCACGCGCCTCTCCCCGCGCCAGAGCGGCGTCCGCAGCGTCCGCTTCCGCACGCGCCCGCTCGGCGTCAATAGTGACTACGCTGTTGATAGATTTATCGAGTGCGGCGACCCGAGCCAGGAAATAATCAGTCGCTTCCCGGCTCGAGACTTCGCGCTGACGAATTGTCCTCGCGAGCTCAACGGCTGATAGATAGGCAAGTTCGGCCACGACATCCTCCTTATTTTATCTATATCTACTTTGTCCCTTGACAGCAGTTTTTATTTGGCGGGCAAGTAATACACTCGATTGAAATTTGCAATAGGCGCGACGCAACATCGATTCTTCCTTCTGCTGTCACCCAGATCGACCTATCATGGGCGCTGCTGCAAGCAAAGGGTTGTGCGCGCTGCTCTGTTGCGCAACCTTGCCTCGCCCAGTACGCTGGAGAAAGGGAGGATTGTATTCATGCCAACACTGACCCCTGAATGGTTAAGTCAACACATTGTCCACAAGGCGCCGGAAGCGATTATCTTTGCGGATCAGCAGGGCGTCATCCGTCTGTGGAATGAGGGCGCTACAGCCATCTTTGGTTATTCTGTTGAAGAAGCCGTGGGACAAAACCTGGATCTCATTATTCCTGAGCGTCACCGTGGGAGACATTGGGAGGGCTATCGCAGAGTGATGGAGACCGGCGTCACACGCTATGGCGCCGCGGATCTCCTCGCCGTGCCAGCGCTGCGGAAAGACGGGACTCGCATTTCGTTGGAATTTTCCATCGTGCTCGTGCGTGATGAACAAGACCGACTCAGGGGGATAGCGGCGATCATGCGCGATGTCACCAAGCGCTGGCAACAGGAACGCGAGAGGCAAGCCCGCCTGGCGGCGTTAGAAGCAAAGAGCAACAAGTAACGCCCTGTCTCAGTAACCAGGCTGCCGGTAGCGACGCGCTGCAGCGCGTCGCTACAAGGGCGCATTACTGCAGACCACCTCCCTCAATTTCCGCACTATTGTCTCCCCAGTGCAGATATAGCACGGGCATAACAACCAAATTCAACAGTGTCGAAGTAAACAACCCGCCTAATAGCACGACAGCGAGTGGGTGCTCAAGCTCTTGCCCTGCTCGCTGTCCGCTGAGCGCGAGCGGCAGTAGCCCCAACGCAGCCACGAGAGCAGTCATCAAAATTGGCACGAGCCGGTCTAGCGATCCCTGGACAATCAGTTCTCGACTAAAGGGCAAAACAGTATCGCGCCGCAGGCGACGGTAGTGCGCCACCAGCATGATGCCATTGCGCGCGGTGACGCCAAGCAGCGCGAGCATTCCCACGCCGGAACCAAGCGACAATTCCCCGCCTGAGAGCGCCACTGTCCACACTACGCCAATGAGCGCAAGCGGCAGACTACCGAGCACTAATAGTGCGTCTCGCACCGAGTGGAAATCGGCGTACAACAACAAAAAGACGCCCAAGAGCGCAGCGGCTCCTAATAACAACAGTTCTCGACGAGCGAGCAGTTGTTCTTTGTATTCCCCACCCACTTCAAGATAGTAGCCTTGTGGAAGTACAATTTTCTCGCGCAATCGCCGTTCGATCTCTTGCGTCACTCCCGCCGCATTTCCACCGGCGATATTGCACTGCACCACCAAACGACGAGAAGCGTTTTCTCGGTTGATTACATTGGGACGCGGCTCGATTTGCACGGCGGCCAATGTACGAAGCGGCACACGCGCGCCCCCAGGGACACTGATGAGGGCGTTTCCTAAAGCCGTAACCTCATTCCTGGCGGCTTCGCTGAAACGGACGACAAGATTGAATACTTTTCCGAACTCGTACACCTGTGCGACGGACGCGCCCAAAAACGCGGTCGTCACCAAATTTTTCAACCGCCCCACGGTCAGTCCGTAGCGCGCCAGAGCCTGCCGATCAAAGCGTAACGTCACTTGCGGAATATCCACTTGTGGCTCGACTACGAGATCCACTACGCCCGGCACTGCCGACATGAGGTGAGCTGTTTGTTGACCCAGCGCGCGTAAGATCGCCAAATCAGGGCCGAAGATTTTGACTGCCACCTGCGCGGTCGCGCCGGCCATGACCTCCTCCATGCGCTCTTTCAGGTACGACAACACGTTAAAGGAGAACCCAGGAACCTCTTCCAGTTGAGCGCGAATGGTTTCAATAATTTCCGCATACTGTTCTCGCTGGGGATCGAGCACAATATGAAATTCGCTCGCTTCCGGTCCCCAGGTATCCTCAGAGAGACTCGCCCGCCCGGTGAATTCCGCCAGAGAAACAACACCAGGGATGCGTTGCAGCAGTTGGCTGACGCGTTTGGTCATGCGCACGGATTCGTCCAGGGACATGCCGGGAACGCCGGTCATCTGCACAATAAGATTTCCTTCATGGAATTCCGGCAAGAAGTTGCTCCGCAAAAAAACGAGTGCAATCCCTGACCCTATCACCAGGAACAGGGAGATCCCCATGACGAATCGTGACTGCGCAAGGCATATGGGCAGCAGACGCGCGTACAACGTTTTGAGACTACGGGCTAGCCTTCCCTCAGATGCGTCGGTGCGCTCCTGTGTGAGCAGCGCGAGCGCTAACGCCGGCGTTACGGTGAGGGCGACCAGCAGCGACGCAAGAATAGCCAACACATACGCCGCGCCCAACGGCGCAAAAATGCGTCCCTGCACGCCGCTCAGGACAAACAGCGGCAGCACTACTACAGCGACAATAAAGCTCGCGTACACTACCGCGCTGCGCACCTCTACTGACGCCTCGTATACGACGCGCAGCGCAGGATGCGGCGCCGCCAAGGTGGCATTCTCTCGCAGGCGGCGGTGAATATTTTCCACGTCAATAATAGCGTCATCCACCACTTCGCCAATGGCGATGACCAACCCCCCAAGCGTCATAGTGTTCAGCGGCACGCCCCAGGCCCACAACACCGCCACGGCCGAAAGCAATGACAGAGGAATCGCCGTCAGACTGATGACTGCAGTGCGCGCCTCGGCCAGGAAACAGAGCAGGACACTGATGACCAGGACAGTGCCGAGCACAAGCGCGCGGCGCATATTGTGTAAGGCGGATTCGATAAATGTCGACTGGCGAAAGAGGTTGCGATGGAGTTGCACGCCCGCTGGCATCGCGCTCTGCAGCTCATCCAGTACGGCGTCCACGCGTTGGCTGACCTCCAGTGTGTTAGCTCCCGGCTGCTTTGTGACAATCAGCATGACGCCGCTTTCGCCGCCAACGGTAGCGTCTCCAACTTTCACCGCGGCGCCGATACGCACGTCCGCTACCTGCCCTAAGGTTAATGGCGCACCGTCGCGAAGCCCGACCAGGGCGGCCTGTATGTCCGCAATGGCTTCCACTCCACCCTCGCCACGGATCGGCAAGCGTTGCGAGACGCTATCGAGATAGCCAGCCCCAAGCAGCGCGACCGCCTCCCGTCCCGCTGTGGTAATGTCCTCAAGGGTGAGGTCAAATCGACGCAAGCGCTCCGGCGACACCAGCACTTGATACTCTTTGACTTCGCCGCCGTACACGACGACCCCGGCGACGCCAGGAACAGAGAGCAGTCGAGGACGCAAGGTCCAGTCCGCCATGGTGCGCAGCTCCATCGGTGACACATCAGTAGCGGTGAGCCCAAGCGACATTAACGTGCCGGTTGATGAGGTCATCGGCGTTAACCGTGGGGGACCAGCGCCTTGTGGAAGCGAGGCGACCACGCTCGCGAGCCGCTCGTTTACCAACATGCGGTCAAGCAAGACATCGCTTCTGTCCGCGAAAATGGCGGTGATAACAGAAATGCCTGGGGCAGAGGAAGAACGCAGCATCGTCAGACCGTTCGTCCCATTGAGAGCGTACTCCAAGGGGATAGTGATCAGCGCCTCGACTTCTTCCGCCGAGAGCCCGAGCGCCTCAGTCTGAATCACCATTTGGGGGGGGGCAAATTCCGGGAAGATATCCAGGGGAGAGCGGCTGGCCGCTACGACGCCAACCGCCAATAGCAGCCCCGCTAGACTGAGGATAATGAGCCGATTACGCAGTGAAAATAAAACAAGTTTGGCTACCACACCAGCGCCCTTGTTACTCCTCAACCGCCAACCGGCCCGGCATTGCGCCAAACAGCTCGGCTGCGCCAGTCACCACGACTTCCGCACCAGCAGACACACCGCTCTCAATGGCTACGAACCCATCCTGCCTGGGACCGATCTTCACTGTTTGTTCGACAAACGTAGTGGGACTCTGCCGGACATACACTACGCCTTTGCCGTCTTCGCGCTCAATCAGCGCCGCCGCTGGCGCCATCACCGCCAGGCGTGGCGCTCCCGTTGGCAGCGCCACCGTCACCGACATGCCGAGCTTCAGCGCGCCGTCAGTATTCTCCACTTCATAGAGCAGGCTGGCGGTGCGCTTGAGCGGGTCCACGACTTCCCCGGCGTAAATCGGTCGTCCAAGTAAAGCATGCGCGCCGTGTCCGACTCCACGAATGGCGGCTGGACGCTTCACATCGATTTTGTCAATGTCTCCCTCAAAGACCGGCGCTTCCACCCACACCGTGGACAGGTCGGCGATGATAAAGAGCGGCGTTGCGACGTCGACTTGCTGACCGGCGGTGATGTCGGCTTGCACCACCACTCCATCAATTGGCGCGACCAGGGGGAAGCGCCGCAGACTTTCCTTGCCGGCGGCCGTGGCGGTATGATAGCGCTTTTCCTGCCGCCGCGCGGTCTCAAAACGACTCTGAGCTTGCAACCACGCGGCTTTGGCTTCCTCTACTCGTTTGCGCGAGACGATTTTCTCGCGCCATAAGCGTTCACTGCGGTGATATTCCGCGGCGGCGGCGGCGAGCGCAGCTTTTGCTTCCTGCGCCGCGCCTCCTGCGCCCTCCTCACCCACCCCGAGCTGCACACGCTCCGAGGCGGTATACGTTTGCTCCACCTCGGCCAACACTTGTCCCTTGCGCACGGCGGCTCCTGGCGCAGGAATGCGCTCCATACTTTGCGGCGTGATGCGGCCAGCCACGGGCGAGGTAATCTGCACCCGCCCTTGCAGGCGCGGAATCACGCGGCCAAAGCTTTCGAGCACCGGTTGGATTTCTTTCTCCACCGCCCGCGCCGTGGTTAATCCAATCGCTGCTTGCTGCCCGGCAGTAAGAGTCACGACTAAGGCGCCCTGTTCCTCCTGCGCCTTATCAGGGTTCGCTTCTGGTTCAGGTCTTCGGCATCCAAGATTCATGATGCTTAGAAGCACGAGCCCCCAATACCATTGCCCGGTTCCTCGCATAGCATTCTTACCCATGAACTCTCAGTGTTCTGTCCCAATCCCCGCCGCGCGCTCCAATGCGATCCACGCCATCAGTCGATCGAATAACGCCTGCGCATAATCGCGGCGCACAGCCAAAAGGCTGCGCCGCGCGTCCAGCACGCCAAGCAGGTCGCCCTCTCCTTCCTGGTAGCGCCGTTCCGCTAACGTCGCAGCCTCCTCCGCTTGCGAGACAAGCCCTTGAGAGAACAGGGTGACCTGTCCCGATGCGGTTTCCCAATTGCGGTACGCCGTCAGCAGTGTTTGATGTACTTGTAAACGATTGGCGCGCAACGTCGCCTCAGCCGCCGCCAGTCTGCTGCGAGCAGCAGCGATCGCCCCTTCTTTGCGATCCCACAGCGGCACGACAAACGAAAGACCGATAATAGGGCCGGACACTCCCGGTCCTAAGTTGTCTCGTTTTGCTATGTCGATGGCAGGATCAGGCACGAGCGCGGACCATGCCAGTTTGACGTTCAAGCGCTCTCGCTCCACTATTTGCCGCTGCACTGCAAGCTGCGGATTCTGCTCCTCTGCTTGCGCCGTTAAACCCTCCAGGGACGGCACAACCGGGGGAGTTGAGAGAGAGCCAGTAAGAGTCACCGGGCGTCCTTCTTCTCTTTCCAACAGCAGATTCAACGCGGCACGGGCCGCGACCACTTGCCCTCGCAGTCGTTCGGCTTCCGTGGCGACGCGGAGCGCTTCCACCCTGGCTTTAGTGACATCGAACTCTGGCGCGTCTCCTTCCTGGAACAGCCTGGTGGTGGAGTGCAACAACTGCTCTGTCGTAGCTACAAACGCCGTGATGTTTTGAAAATTTTCCTGCGCCAGCAGGAGCCGAAAGAACGCCTCGCGCGCCGCAGCAATCAGATCCTGACGGACACTGCTCTGTTCGCTCTCTGCAATGCGCTCATCCGCCGCAGCAACACTAATGCGATAGCTCCGCTTAAACGGCCACTCGAGCGGCTGTCTCAGGGTGTAGGTATGCTCACGCGATGGATCATTGTCTTCGAATGTGAAGGTAGGGTTTGGATACGCACCGGCTTGTCGCAGCAAGCCGAGTGCTGTCTGCACACGCGCCGCCGCCGCTTGCGTCAAAGGGTGCGCCAAGAGCACGTGTTGCACAACCTCTGGCAATGTGAGGGGTCGCCTCTCTTCCTGCGCCCAGAGAACTTCGGGCAAGAACAGCGCCGCTAGAAGGAATGCAGCAAACAAATAGTATTTCCACCCCTTTCCCAGCAACAACCAACGACAAACATTGCGGCGTGTGTTCTTCAGCCTTCTGTTTCTCTGAATAGCAGCTTTCCCTGCGTATGGTAGCATACTCGGTCGAAAGATAACCGGTATCTCACAATTGGAAAAGCTTGGAAAGGAGAAAGCGCTTCCCCTCATCGCTTCTCCTTTTTCTCCTGTGCTTCTGCAGCAGTGGGCTCAAGGTCGATGACTACGTCGTCTCTCGCTTTTCGCGTCTTCACCGCATGTCTCAGGGTCCTGTGATAATGTTCACCAACAGCAGGCTCTCATTGGCCGTGATGTCCTTTGTCAAGACGTTGGCGCCGAAGTCGCATTTGTTACCTGTTTGTTTGATACAGCAGTAGAACTTATTCTCCAGCGCATCCGGTTCAAGCGGGGTCGTCTCCTGGGTCTCCAGACAGTGAGTAAACGACCCAGCGGGCACAGTGACGGACTTATTGAGACTCACCACTTCCGCGAGGTCCTCCGCCGTCCCGAGCGCGAATTCCTGCCGATACACATCACCCACCGCCGGATGCGCCTCCATAATGATGCCTGGCTGGGCGCCGTCCTCTCCAGCGATCCAGGAGCCTTCCAGACCTACCACTAACCCACCGGCCACCTGCTTGGAGTTTTCGCCGAAATACCAGACATTGCCTGCTTTATCCTGCGCAAACCAATCCAGCGTATCTTCGGTCAGCTTACCCTTGACCGTGCTGGTGTCGTGCACTTCAACACACCTCACCCCGAGGATCTTCCTGGTGCGATGGGTCACGGCGAACTCCTCGTGCTCCAATCCTGCAGCGGTCTGTCCCTCGTAGATGAGGGTCGTTCCCGGCGTCAGGGTGAAGTACGGATTGTCAATGGTCGTGGTAAAATTCTTTGGGTCACTCAGCGGATGATACGGCGCTTCCCCCAGCTGCGCGCAGATCGCCTGGCGCGCCGCAAACTGCGCTTGACAGTCTTGATCTCCTGATTTCTTATCCTCCCTTGCGGTCTGCTGACACGCCCATTGCTCGTCCGCCGTAAGGAGATTGGCGCACTTGGCTAGCGCCAGCCAAAAATCACTGTTGCTGTTGAACAGGCACGAGAGATGCGCGTCTCCGGACGTCTGTGTGCACGATTTTCCAACGTGCTCAGGCTGCTGCTCAGCGCCCTGAACGCTGGTCATGCCGCCGAGCACGGGGAACGCTGTGAGCAGCACAGCAACACCCTTGTTCCAAAGACACCATCGCGGCGCTCTCCGCGTCTGAGAGGTGTGGTGGCTTTTCATCGAGCCTCCCTCCTTTGGGTATGGACATACGGCAGCGTGCGGGCTTCCATCGCGTTGCCGTTAAGAGAGAGATAGACACCAGCATGATTACGAGCGCCTTTCCTGAACATTACAGTTTTGCAAGAGTGGCGAGGCAGAAGCTTACGAAGAACTGACGCTCGGGAATGACAGAGAAAATTGAGCGCCGCCGCCAGGCTGGCTGCACACCGTTACTTCTCCTTGATGCGCGTGAACGACCGCTTTCACCAGACTCAGGCCAAGGCCCAAGCCTCGTTGCGATCGGCTCTTATCGCCTCGATAGAGGCGATCCCAAATGCGCGGCAGATCTTCCGCCGCAATTCCCATACCAGTATCCACCACCGTCAGGATCACTTGATAGTCGTGCTGCTCACCCGAGATCGTCACAGCGCCGTGAGGAGGCGTGTATTTGATGGCGTTATCAAGCAGATTGGCAAAAACCTGTTGTATCCTGTTGGGATCGGCGACAATACAAAGCGCCTCCGGAATAGCCAGAGAGACGGTTACCCCCTTGTCTTCCGCCACATCCGCGTAGAGGTCCACCACCTGCGCCACGACTTCCCGCACGCGCACGGGTTGCAGGTCCAGGCGCATGGCGCCCGTCTCCGCCTCGGAAATGTCCATGAGGGTATTGAGCATGGCCAGAATTCGATCCGACTCCTCAATACAGTTTGCCAGAGCGGCGTGTGCACCCTCTCCCCGGCCATGCTCCTGTAACGCCATTTCCGCCATGCCGCGCAACCGCGTCATGGGCGTACGGAGATCATGCGCGACATTATCCAGAGCGCTCCGCATCCCCACGATCAGCACCTCAATACGATCGAGCATCCTGTTGAACAGCGCGCTCAACTCCTCGAGTTCATCCCCGGTCGCTCTAACCGAAGCGCGCGCCGTGAGTTGACCAGTAGACAGAATGGACTGCAACGTCTGCGTCAGGGCGCGCAGAGGACGCAAGGCGCGCATGGCGAAAAACGCGCCACTGCCAAGACCAACCAGCATCACCGGAAGAACAATGCCAGCCAAGACGCCGAGAAAATCCTCAAGAACATCCTCTCGTTCTTCCGTGCTCAATCCCACTTGGATCAGGACGCCATCCGGTAAACGCGAGGAGGCGACCTCTAAGACTTCGTCCTCTCCCCGAGCAGGAATCTGCATCCACTTTTGGGGCTTCCCTTCATGCTCCACGTCAAGCTGGGAGAGATCAAATCGCTCCCATTTGCTGGGAATGGTCATCGACAACGTGTGGCGGTCTTGATCCGCTACCCGGACAAAGAAGACAATCTTGCCCGCCTGATTTTTCTGCGTCGCGATTTCATTTTCCACCGCCGCGACGCCGCCGCGTTGATACGCCAGCAGACACTGCTGAAGTTGCAACTGAATCGCCTCTCGATCTTTCCGTTGTAAGGTGGAGGCAAGCAAAAAGTACGCGACGCTCAACACCGCCAGCGTACTCACCATAAACGCCCCGCAGTACCACAAGGTTAAGCGAACGCCGGTTGTGTGACGCAAGCGTCTCAAGGATGCGAAAAACATAGCCACCCCCACGATACTCTGAAGGCGTTGCTCCTGACCAGCGCGCTCACTTCTCACACATGATTACTTCACACACAGGCGCATCAGTACGAGTACAAGAAAGATCAAGGGAAAGAGCACATCACGAGAGCGAAACAAGACATGGCCGAGGCGGATGATCGCAGAGCGCCGTCCCCTACGGGGTGGTTCAACAGGAAGAGCACAGAGAAACAGACTACTGGAACCTTGCAGGAAGGTTACGAAATCATGACAATGCTGAAAGGTTCGCGGGAAATAGAAGAATTTGTCCACGTCTTCTGAAGTGAGGAGAGAAAAAACCATTAGAAAGAGCAGACTGATGCTGGGCGCACCGGAGAGAAGAATGGTGCGTAGATTTTCCGCAAGGGGAGATATGTCATCATGCTGAGAGAAGCGCCCAGAGGCGCGCGGAAACCAGCAGAATAAACGGAATCTCGTGGAGCGCCCCACTGCTCGACTTACTCATCCTGCTGACGCGCTGGCGCGCAACACATACCCGACGCCTCGGATGGTGTGAATCCGTTTCTCACGGTGATCTTTGTCAACCTTGCTGCGGAGACGGCTGACCAAGACATCCACCACATTGGTTTGCGGATCGAAATGATAGTCCCAGACATGCTCAAGGATCATGGTTTTGGACAAGACCCGGCCCGCATTGCGCATCAGGTACTCCAGCAAGGAAAATTCACGCGGCTGCAGCTCAATGCGCTCCCCCGCCCGCGTCACCTCCCGAGTGAGCAAGTCTACCGTCAAATCTCCTACTGTGAGACGGGTCGGTTCGGTCGCCCCACTCGCCCGACGCAGGAGCGCCTGCACGCGCGCAAGCAACTCCGCAAAAGCGAAGGGCTTGGTCAGATAGTCATCACCCCCCGTTTGGAGTCCTCTAACGCGATCATCCACGGACCGCTTGGCGCTGAGAATTAACACGGGAGTATTCACTTTGCGCCGACGGAGTTCTTCAATCAGCGCGAGCCCATCACGCTTGGGTAACATCAGATCCACCACGGCGACGTCATACGACTCGGTCGCCGCCAGACCGAAGCCCTCTTCCCCATCGGCTGCGTGATCAACCGCAAACCCAGCCTGCCGCAAGCCTGTTGTGAGAAAGGCGGCAATTTTTTCGTCATCCTCAACCACCAAAATACGCATGATTCGTGCTCACTGTTTTCTGTCCATGCATTGCTCAGCCTTATCTTACTGCTCGTTACGAAGAACTGGCCCTGGCTCTCGGACCGAGGACGTCGCCTGCTCCGCACGGAGCGCCTTCTCTGTCAACAACAGAAAATTATCATAATCGGCCTCTGCCATGTTGCGGGTGAAACTCGCACTGCCAGCGAGGCCAATTCCGAGCGCTGGCCCGGGCAGCTGCCCAAAGAGCGCTTGATAATCCTCTACCACATGCACCGTTTCCTGACGCCATTGTTCCAGATGGAGGGGCCCACTTTCCAGGACCACGATCCGTCCACGCCCATAGAGGGGATTCGGTACGCGAACGCCAACTGGCAGCGTCGTGCTCCAGACGTATTTAAGCACGCGAGGCCAAAACCACGGGCCGAAAAGGACATACACGCCAGCCGCCGAGTCATGGGTCTCTTTCCGGGCCTCATTAGCGCCGGCAGGGAGCTGGGATACACGCCACTGCCATCGTAACACGGGAAACTCAGCAGGCGAAAAGCCATGCGCCAACCCAAGTTGAATGGCATACTGATCCGTCGCCGCATGGAGAAACCGATTGCCGCCTTCTTCCAGGACGCGATCCACAAGCCGCGCGGCGGCTGAGTCTCCACGAATTTGCCATGGCGTGGGAAAGGCCAGGGGCAGATACGATTCAAATGTCTCCAAGAACACAATATCATCAGCAGCCAGGGAGAATGGAGGATAGGAGAGGAAAGCTGGAACACTCAGAAAAAGGAGGAGTAGGACTCTCTGCATAGCGGTCCTTTCCATAGAGAAGAGAATAAGGCGCGAGCGCGTGGCGCTAAAGCAGCCCTTGCCTTTCCTTTCTCCGCTCTCTCGCTACAATAACAAACCATGACAAAAACAGCTGATGTAGTCGTTATTGGCGGCGGGGTGATTGGCTCCGCCATTGCCTGGCATCTCATTGCCCACAACCAACAGACCATCTTGGTAGAGAAGAACCAGCCTGGCAAGGAGGCTTCAGCCGCCGCCGCCGGTATTCTTGCCGTCGCCAGCGGACGGTCGAAACGCGGCCCCATGTATCAACTCAAACGGGCGAGTCAGGAGCTCTATCCCGCCCTGGTGCGCGAACTGGAAGAGCGCACGGGCATTGACCTCGAATATCAAACCACAGGCGTGCTTGATCTGATTCGCACCGACGCTGACGAAAAGAAATACCGACAGCTCTATGAGCTGCGCCGGGAGCAAGGTTATACTGCCACCTGGCTTTCAGCGGAAGAGGCGCGCCGTCTTGAACCAAGCCTGACTGAGGATATTCGCGGCGCGGTGCATTTCGCGGATGATCATCACCTCAACAACGCTAACCTCGCCGAAGCGTGGGCAAAAGCTGTGGCGCAGCGCGGCGCCACGGTTTTGACGGGAACTACGGTCAATGAGGCGCGTATTGCAAATGGCAAGGTGACGGCGGTGCATATTGGCGACGCGTGGGTGAATACGAGCACAGTCGTTATCGCCGCGGGCTCATGGTCACGCCAGGTGGGAGAAATATTTGGACTGACCATTCCAGTCGAACCGGCTAGAGGCCAGATGATCACCGTGCGCTCTTCGCTGCTGCGTCATGTGATCTCGTGGAGCGAGCATTATCTCGTCCCCCGAAAAAACGGCGAAGTCGTTATGGGGTCTACAGTAGAATTTGTTGGCCATAATAAAGACGTGTCGTTGGAGACAGTACGGACGTTGATTGACCGCTCCGTGGATCTGGTTCCCGCCATCCGCACCGCGCCGCTCAACCGTTTCTGGGCCGGGCTGCGTCCTTACTCTCCCACTCGACGACCAATTCTCTGTCGCGCTCCTGGCCTGGAGAACGTGATTCTCGCTACTGGCCATCATCGCAATGGGATTGTCCTGGCGCCCATCACCGGACAACTGATCTGCGAGCTGATCACAACAGGGCGGCCTTCGATATCACTAGAGCCATTCGCGCTGCCGCGCGAACCCCTGCCGCCGCCGCCGGCAGATGAGTCGCCGGATGAGGCGGACTGAAAAGAGAGAACCGGAGAAACGGAGAGCAAGGGAATCGGAGACAGAAAGGAGTTTTTTCTTCACTGATCTCCGATGCGCCGATTCTTCGACTTCAAAAGAGCGAAAAGCTGACGGCTCATTGTAGAGAGCCCTGTAGTACAACATTGCGCCGCAGCGCCTCGTGTGGCATACTGCCGAAACTGGACAGAGCAGAAACGTATTTTTTCGGAAAGGGGGAAATATATGGCGGAAGTCACAATTCGTGCGCTCAAGAACGGCCCCTACGAGGTCACAGGGGGACCAAAGGTCACCGATCAGAAACGGAACGAGTTCAAAGGGCAAGGCGATCCTATCTATCTGTGCCGTTGCGGGCAATCCGCGAATAAGCCGTTCTGTGACGGCACTCATCAAAAAGTCGGATTCAAAGCAGAAGAAACCGCTGGGTGAGCCGTTCCGATTTGTCCACCAGCACAAGCCTTGGAGCATCGCTTCAGGGCTTGTTTTTGTTCACTGCTTGTTACCCGCTCACTCAACACCTGCACCGCGCGCACCCCAGCGCCATAGCGGTAAACTAATTCGCCGCCCAGATAGCCTTGCATGACAACGCCAATGGCGCCGAGCATGCCAAGCGCTACATAGAGTACAGGCAAACGACCAGGAACTCGTAACCGGATCACCGCGAGCACCAGAAAGAAGGCGAACAATCCATAGCCCAGATATTCGTGGCGGAAGAGCACGGTCTGCATGGCGTCATCAAACACGCTCGGTGGGCGCGGCAGCTCTTGCTCGATCCACCCGCTCATCACGGCCAGTCCTAACGCCGCGACTCCCGCCAGGAAACACAGTCGCCCTCCATACTGCGCCTGTTCCTGTTCAAACATGCTGCCAAGCCAATCTACGGCAAAGCCAAAGAGGAGCAGTGCGATGGCGAAGTGCACAAAGAAAGGGTGGAATACGAAAAGTGCGCCGTTTTCCAGGGACAACATGGCGGCGGTGTCTTGCGCCTGCGTTACGGCAGGTTGGCTCAACACCACAGGCCACAGGCAACAGATGTCAAGCAAAGCGCTACGAGTTGGGGTTGCTTCTGCCTTTTGCCTTTTGCTCTCTTGGTTTTTTCCCACCATCCGTTCTTCTTCCTCCCGGTCGTCTATGCTACAAAACCACCAGTTCGCAAGGAAACAGGAGGTTGCTGTGTTCTATGTGCCCCCCGTCGAAGTAGCGCGCGTTGGCGACGTGCCCCCCGGAGAGACCAAGAAATTCTATTTGCAAGTCGATGGCCGGGAAATTGAATGTTTTTTAGTCAACTACAAGGGACAACTTTTTGCTTATGTTAATCGCTGTCGCCACGTGCCGATGACGATGGACTGGGTAGAGAATCAATTCCTCACCGAAGACAAGCGCTACATTCTTTGCGCCACCCACGGCGCTGCCTACGAGCCGGATACCGGTGAGTGCGTCTTTGGCCCCCCATGCGGCAGGTTTCTCGACCGTGTCCCATTGACGATTGAAGGCGACCGCGTGCTTGCGCAGCGCCCCGTCGAAGAGGAAGATTGCTAAAGACGGCGAAACAGGCGACGCGCGCCCACGCGTCATCCCCCCCTGCACTCTACATGGAGCGTGGCGTGAATGAGATGCGGGCGTGCGCTGCGCGCCCTGAATTCGTGACGCAGTTCAGTCCAAATGAAATGCCGCACGCCTGGAAGACTTAGGAAGAAAAGAGAATAGGCTTCCTTCTATTCCCATTCATCGCCAAAATGTGCGCGAATGAGACGCTGCTTGAGATAGTCAAGCGTACCGAGGTCTTCAATGATATCGCCGCCGGTATCGTAAAAGAAAATTTCTCCCTTGCGATTGCGGCCGATAGCGACCAGCCATTCGAGTTCGTTACGATCTTCAAGGAGATAGTTAATGGTTTGCGAGACTCCCTTAGCCGGAATCAGCGTGACCTTTGGGCGCTTCGCCTTCTCTTGCGTCGTCGTAGACATGTTTTGGTCTCCAGAGAGCGCAGCCTTCTCGCTATCGGAGGCGTAATAGCACGCAGCATAGGAGGTAGGCGTCAGCAAGTCAAGACAGAGACGGCAA
>DATLYA010000242.1:0-5075 GCA_035575235.1 Candidatus Methylomirabilota bacterium | reverse complement strand
GCGAGCTGGCAGCGTAAAGACAGCGGTGTGAGAGTCATAGAACGCGCGGAGCTCTTCTTCTGTCGGTTCCTTCGCGACGACGTCGGCGACAATGGCGTCGATCATCGCCATGACCAGCGCTTTCCGCACGGTGCGATCAGATTCCAGGAGCCCGATGGCGACGCCACGTTGAATCAACAATTCTTGGTCAATAAGGAACTGGAGCGCTGTGCGGCGCTCCTTAGGGGTCCTTGTCGCATCGCGGTCGAGACGCTGCAACACCAGCGCCACCTCGTGTCGCGTAATCGCCTTGCCGTTGACCCGAGCGACAGTATCTCCAGAAAAATCACTAACAGTGGGTGTAAGCGCTCCCGCCGCGGCCAAGAGGATGCCGACCGTTACGCCCACGCCTAAGAGTAGGGACGCGCGCCCTTTCGTACACAATCGATTCGCCGCTGTCAGAATCATTAGAAACTCAAGCTTTATCTCCATCTATAGACTGCACTACAAATATAACCAGATGGATACATTCGCGCTCTGTAACCGCTTGGTTATAGATTGTCAAGGGTGAGGAGAGAGCAGATGGGAGAAGAGAGATGGAAAACGACAGCCAAATATTGAAATCAAAAAACCCTATTCCAACTCAGAAGCAATTTTGCAAAGCTTCGAGAAGAGGGTGCATAAGATATGGACGCTGCCAACAACATTGTTCTCCTCTTACGCGCACTGCATTTTGCGGCGGATAAACATCGTGATCAACGCCGCAAGGGGGAAGAAGCCTCGCCTTACATCAACCACCTCATCGAAGTTGCGGAGCTCCTGGCGCGCGAAGGCAATGTTACTGACCCCGTCACTCTGCAGGCCGCGATCCTCCATGATACGTTGGAAGACACCCAAACAACTGCAGAGGAGCTCGATACAGTGTTCGGCCCAGAGGTGTGTGGTCTTGTTGCCGAAGTAACCGATGATAAGTGGTTGCCAAAGGCAGAGCGGAAACGCTTGCAGATTGAACATGCGCCGGGGCTGTCCTTTCGTGCTAAGCTCATCAATCTGGCGGACAAAATCTCTAATGTCCGCAGCATCATTCAAACGCCGCCAGCTAATTGGCCGCTTGAGCGGAAACAAGAATATCTGGACTGGAGTGAGCAAGTCGTAGCTGGCTGTCGGGGTTGTAATCCCCCCTTGGAAGAGCTGTATGATGCGACCCTAGCAGAAGGTCGGCTTGTGCTTAGCGCGCGGCAAATCTGAGCATGAGATTTATCGATCCGTTGTTTCAGAATAACGCCTCTGCGCAATCTGTGCGATACGAAGAGGCGTTAGTGAGCGAGTTATGTGCTCGAGTCCCAAGTCTCCATGCCGCAATTGGGCTTGCCAAGCGAAGCTACTGTCGGATAATATTCGACCTTAGTGTTGATCGGCTGTATGATCTTCACTATCCAAAGCGATAGTAAGCCTTATGATTCCTTCTTTCCCTATGGCGGCGTAGCTCAGTCGGCTAGAGCGAGGGTCTCATAATCCCTAGGTCGGCAGTTCGATTCTGCCCGCCGCTACCTTATTTTTCAGGCATTTACGGAGTGCAGTAAAACGGCGTCTAGGGAAGTGGTTGCGGATAGGTTGCGGAGGGTTGCGTGGGGAATGGCGTCTTGTGGGTCGTCCAGCTTATCAACGGCTTGCCGATTGCCGCCAGGGCACCGTGATCTGGATGCTGTGGTGTCCGAGCTGCTCCTTTACATAGGCGAGGGATTCGCCATTCTGGATGAGCAACGAGGCGAAGGTATGCCGGAGATCGTGGAGACGGACGTAGCGCAGGCCAGCTCTCTTGAGCGCCTTACAATGCACGCGATGCCGCAGATTATCGCCGTCAATCATCGTGCCCGTCTCGCTGGTGAAGACCCACGGCGGCATTTCTCTCCAACCCTTTTGTAACGTTTCCTTCTTCCGTTCGGTAAGCAGCGCCTGCAGCGTATCCGTGAGTTGCTGACTCATGTCCACGCGACGCGTTTTCCCATTCTTTGGGGAAATGAGGCGGCGGCTGGCATGGCAGTGGGTATGCCGCTCCTCTAAGAAGCGCCCGTGCCAGTCGATGGCGTCCCACTGGAGCGCCAGGACTTCCCCCCGTCGTAACCCGGTTCGCGCGAGGGTGAGGAAGAACGGGTAGTCCTTGGGGAAGTGTTACCGCATCGTCTCAAGATACAGACGTAACTCTTCCCGGGTAAGCGGATGAATGTCCCGCTGTCGATCGGCCGGTTTCTTGTTCAACTTCCCAAGACGCGTTGCCGGACTGACGACGAGGACGCCATCATCAACGGCATGGTTTAACATCTCGCGTAAGGGACAGATGAAGTTACGGACGCTGTTCCAGGCGAGCCCTGCTTCTCGCTTGGCGGCGATACTGAGGGAACTCCGACTCGTACTCCCGCGACGGCCCAGAAAACGACCATCACAGCCGGGTGGTAGGGTAAAATCTGCGCGCGAGGCGGTCAGTCGAAAACGAGCACTAGACCGATGGGTAAAGAAGTATGAGGACCTTTATGAGGCGCTGGGAGATCGGCAAGCAGCAAAAACGCGCGTAGAAAATTCTTTAAGGCCGAGTCGCGCATTAAGGATCCCCAGCGGAAACGCGTAGTTTTTCAGCAATGAAGACAGAGACTTGCGGCGCTGGCGGCAGAAAGCGAATACGAAAAGCTCTCTGATATTTGTATTAGCTTATTTTGCTGCAATTTCACGTACTTGCGCTATATTTAGCGCATGAACAACTCATCTCATCATGCTGATTTCATCGACGCGCGCAAGTTTGAAGAGATTTTTTCACTCTCGCGACGCACGTTTTTCAAATTGATCGCGGAGAGCAAGCTGAGTGCGTACAAACTTTCAAAGCGAAAAACGCTCGTGAGACGCGCTGACGTCGAACGTCTGCTTGAAGCGAATCTCGCTGAGCGCAATCTCGATGCGCTCGTTGATGATGTTGTGCGCGAGATGCGCGACGCACGCTGAAGCGTGCGCTTGCGTCTATTGCAAGCAACTAATCGACATTGACGATGATGCGCAACGCGTCGACGCGCGCACGTGCGCGCATACAGCGTGCGCATGCGCTGAAGTGTAATCTGAACCGCTCTGCCGGCATCGGCATTCCCTTCCTGCACCCTCGTACAGGTGACACTCGTCTCATCCGCGTTCGGCCTGATGTTGCGCCGGGCGTTGACGGTAAGCAAGCGAAAGACTGAAGCCCGCGTGGCGCAGGCAATCTGCTGTACTTCCCGCCTGGCTGCGCGGAGCGGCTCGCTGATGCGTCAGAGCCCTTGTCCATCACAGAAGGGGAGTTCAAAGCGCTGGCCGCTTGGCACGGAGGGATGGCGTCCCTGGGTCCAGGAGCGTACGCATGGGAAATAAGCGCCGCTTCGCCAAATTCCGCCGCATGACCGCCGCTCTCTCAGAGCAGAATCTGCGTTTTCTCGAGCGCCGCGCCGAGTACCACGGCATCTCGCTCTCTGAAATGCTGCGGCGTATCCTCTGCGATCTGGAAGAAGAGTATCGCCAGTATTTTGCTGCCGAGCGGGAGCGGGAACGAGAGAAGCTGTAGTCTGTGGCGCAGCCGCCAGGCCGCCAGGCGGGCCGGCGGTATGAAAATGAGACAGCCTCGGTCACCTATGAACCATCGTTCCCTCCATGCCGTTGAGGTCGGCAAGGGACAGAGGCGCGCTGCGGCGCTTCTCCCTCTCGCAGGGACAGTATAGATTCCTCGACACAGAGGCGAGCTGGTGAGAGGGCGTGACATGGCTGGCAAGGATGTGGAACGGCTCAAAGAGCAGATCAAGTACGAGACAGAGTTGTTGAAGGCGGCCTTGCTGATCACGGTGGCGACCGGAGGAGGGTCTATTTCACTGCTTTTAGGTGAGTGGACGTCGTTCCGGCTTAGCTTGGCAGGCCTGGGCTTACTGATTACACTAGTGGCGGTGATCGGCGTGCGGCGCCAGGATCGCATGATCCGTACGCTCATCGCGCAACTACCGGAGGAGTTATGACGTGGACAGAATGGCTGACGTTCGGAGCCGTCGCGACGGTGATGCTCAGTTTTGCCGTGGTGCTTTGGAAAATCACCAGCCACTAACGCGCTCCCCGTTTCCTGTCCCTTCTCTCAGCGTCCGAGGGAGGCCATTGAGGATGCGTACGACCGAAGTCAGCTCACCGCTCACCCCATCCCCGAACGACTCTACCGCCAAACCCTCGGAGGAACCGTTGAAGGACGGCCGGGGGAGGCCCTTATCGCCGGAATCCGCGGCCATCGTCCGCAAGATGTTGGAGAACTCCCGAGCGGACGCCCAATGTCGGGCCCGGCGCAGCCGCTAAGCATCGGCGACATCTTGCATCTGGCGCGGGAAGAGCCACAGCTCCTTGTGGAAGGCCTCCGCTCCGCATTGCGGACTGGCCCACCAGAGCAGGGACCGATCGTGTTGCCGTTGCGCAAGGGAGAAGCAGAGGGAATGCGTTCGCCGTTTGACGATGCGGTGCAGGCCGGTCAATTTTCGTCAGCGGGCACGCCGAATTTTTCGAGATCGGCGGGCGTAGCTAATTGAGCATGGAGTAATCGCCAAGTCGGTTCACGGCTTGGCTTCCAGCCAACGGAGGGACCTTCCCAGACCTCGGACCAGTCCTTTTCACCATCAGTCAGCGCACGAAACACCGTACTGTCGGACACGACTAGGGGAATCAGTACGCGGGCAGCTTTTGGTATCGGAGACATTGCGCCAACCTCCGGAAAAACGATAGTGCAGCCAGCAGGCGGCATGTCTTGTCAGCTTTCCCCTGTACCATAGGCGTTTAGACGCAAGCCAGCATGCTGTGGTCGGTCAGCGTGCAGTGGCGTGCGCCTCGCTCCCGTGGGGCGGCGGAAAGGGGAGACCCTCGGCGGCAAGCGCCCGCAACGCCTGGTCAATCACCATACTGATAGCGTATCGTGTCTTCTCCTCTGGCGCTAGCGAAGGTTGCGGATAGGTTACGTGTTGGTGCGTGCATGATGACGCATGACGCAACCAAAATCATGAAAATATAATGATTTCAGTGGGTTAGATCCCTTTCATTCCCTAGGTCGGCGGTTC
>DATLYA010000241.1:0-8115 GCA_035575235.1 Candidatus Methylomirabilota bacterium | reverse complement strand
AATTCAACCGGCAACAACATAGTTTGCTCGGTATCACGCTCTCCCGCATTTACGAGCAACCATAAGCCGCAAGCAAACGCCAAAGAGAAAAGCTTCAGCGTGCCATTATGAGAAATCCAGCTACTCAGCTTTCGCCGTCGCATATGTGAATAAAGGCCTCAACGCGCCAAGCAACGCCTCGGCAGTCATATTCGGAGTAATGCGCCCTTCGCGCACCAGGGCGATTGAGCCTTCTTCCTCTGAAACCACAATGATTACCGCGTCGGTTTCCTCGCTCAAGCCTAGAGCAGCGCGATGCCGCGTCCCCAGGCTTTTACTGACGTTAGGCTCAAGCGTCAGCGGCAGAAAACAGCCTGCCGCCACCAGACGGCCTTCTTGAATCACCACGGCGCCGTCATGGACAGGAGAGGGAGGAGCAAAAATGCTGCAGAGTAATTCCTTACTCACTCGTCCATCGATTTGAACGCCCCCTTCTACATATTCATTTAACCCGATTTCACGTCCGAGTACGATGAGAGCGCCGATCCGCCGTTGCGCAAGAAACACCGCAGCCTTGACCAACTCTTCCACGATCTCTCCATAAAGCGCGCGGTCGCGCACGCCAAAGAGCGAACCACGGCCAACTTCGGTTAACGCTCGGCGGATATCATTTTGAAATAAAACAACAATAACCAGCAGCACGGAACTGAGAAAATTATCGAGCACCCAGTTGAGGGTGTATAGCTCAAGCGCCTGCGACCCCAGGTAGGCTCCAAACACCACCACCAGCCCAATCAACATCTGCACGGCTCGCGTGCCGCGGATCAAATGGATGATCCAGTACACACCGCAGGCAATGAGGCCGATATCAAGGAGATCTTGCCAGCGAATTTGGGTAAACAGGTCAGCCATATCGATGGCAAGCGCATCGTTTCGCGCAGGGATGGAAAAGAAAATGACTCCAGGAAGAAAAAGCAGCCGCTCGTCCTTCCCCCTCTTCGCTCATTCACGCGAGAGGTCAGGCAGCAGGGAGATCGCTGACCTTCGGGGCGGAGGGCTCCCAAGACGAGTCAGCGGTCGCAGCACGCTCCTGCACCGCCCCGTTGCCATGGCTGAAGCTCTTGATAATTTCATCGATTTCCGGCGCATCCAGTACTTCTTTTTCGAGCAACACCTCGGCCATCTTGTGCAGAATAGCGATGTTTTCTTGCAGCAAGCGCTTCGAGCGCTCATACGCCTCGCCAATAATGCGACGGACTTCCGCGTCGATTTCGATAGCAGTTTTTTCCGAATAATCCTTAATCTGGGTGAAGTCGCGGCCAAGAAAGATTTGTTCCTCTTTCTTTCCAAACGTCATCGGACCCAGACGGTCACTCATCCCCCACTCACAGACCATCCGCCGCGCCAGTTCCGTCGCTTTTTCGATATCGTCGCCCGCGCCGGTCGTCATATGGCCCAGCACGAGTTCCTCCGCCACGCGGCCGCCGAACATGATCGCTAAACGATTGAGGATATATTCCCGCGACCAGGTATGCCGGTCATCCACCGGCACCTGTTGCGTCACCCCTAGGGCCATGCCGCGCGGAATAATCGTCACTTTATGAACAGGATCGGTGCCGGGGATGAGGCGGGCCACGAGGGCATGGCCGGCCTCGTGATAGGCGGTGTTCCGCTTCTCCTCCTGACTCAAGATCATGCTGCGCCGTTCCGCTCCCATAAGAACCTTATCTTTCGACAGCTCAAAGTCTGTCATGTCAACTTTTTCTTTATTGGAGCGGGCAGCCAGCAACGCGGCTTCATTGACCAAATTTTCCAAATCGGCGCCGGAAAATCCCGGCGTCGCACGCGCCAACGTCGGAATATCCACGGTTTCGTCGAGCGGGACGCGTCGGCAATGCACCCGTAAAATCTCCTCACGGCCACGCACGTCAGGACGCGGCACGACGACCCGGCGATCAAACCGCCCTGGCCGCAAGAGAGCCGGATCAAGCACGTCGGGACGGTTGGTCGCGGCAATCAGGATCACTCCCTCGTTGGCCTCAAACCCGTCCATTTCAACAAGTAGTTGGTTCAGCGTTTGTTCCCGTTCATCGTGTCCGCCGCCAAGACCCGCGCCGCGATGGCGTCCGACGGCGTCAATTTCATCAATAAAGATAATGCACGGCGCTTGCTTCTTGCCTTGCACGAACAAGTCGCGGACGCGCGACGCCCCAACCCCGACAAACATTTCAACGAAATCGGAGCCGCTGATGGAAAAGAAGGGCACCCCCGCCTCACCGGCGATCGCCCGAGCCAGCAGAGTCTTTCCCGTGCCCGGCGCCCCGACAAGCAACACGCCCTTAGGAATACGCCCGCCCAAACGGGTAAATTTCTTCGGATCTTTGAGAAAGGCAATAATCTCTTCAAGCTCTTGTTTCGCTTCTTCCACGCCGGCAACGTCACTAAATGTCACTTTATGTTGGTTTTCCGTCAAAAGCTTTGCTCGGCTTTTGCCAAATGACATCGCCTTTCCACCCCCCATCTGCATTTGCCGCATGAAAAACACCCAGACGCCAATGAGCAGCAACATGGGGAACCATTGCACGAGCACGGCAACGTACCAGGGATCGCCCTCTTCAGGACGCGCAGAAACTTCGACCTTTTTCTCGCGCAGCAGACGCATCAAATCGGGATCGTCCGGCGCAAAGGTCTTGAAACGTTCGTCATTACGTAATTTTCCCCGGATAACGTGGCCCTGAATAATAACTTCCGAAACTTCGCCTCTTTCGACCGCTGCAACGAATTCACTAAATTTTTTCTCTGGCTCTCGCAGCTGTTGACGATTGAAGAGATTGAACAGCAGAAGGAACATGAGTCCCAGCACGAGCCACAATGCAAGATTGTGCGAAACTTTATTCACTCCTTTCCCCTTTCGCGCGAACGTACCCACCCTAACATAGTTTTTGTTTCTCCGGCAATGGGTTTACGGCCAGTCGGAACACGCGCCGGGTCGCAGCAGTGACCTTTCCTCGCTCTCCCTGCCTACAGCCCGGCGTCCAGATAATTTCTGTCCCACAGAGGATTACGGGCCACAACAAGCGCTGTCTGACAGCAATCTTTTTATCGGCAAACATATCATGGACTTTTTTGTGACCCTGCATGCCCAGTGGACGCATACGGTCTCCAGCGCGGACACTGCGCACGCTGAGCGGCTCGGCAAGCGCATCAGCGTCAAAAATCGCCTGCCAGGGATCAGCTTCCCAGACCCCAAAGGACGACCCGTCCCATGCGAGCGGATACGAGAGCGATACCTGCCATTGCCCCTCAAGGATGGTGAGCGTCTCCCCCTCGGCAAGCGGATAACAGTACGATGATGTCTCGGAAAAAGGTTGTTTGGGCAGCAGTTGTAAGACCTCCCCCTCTCGCCTCACAACCATTGCTTTGGGCAGCTCCACTTCCCCTGTAATCCGTCCTTCAGTGAGTGCACACAAGTTTTTCAGGTGACGAAAACTGAGGTCTTGGATGCCGGCTGAGTTTTCCAGCCAGAGACGAAAGAGGCGAGGACGTAGCGCGGCAGGTTCGGCCAGAACACCCGGCAAAGACAGTTGCCCTCCTTCCCTTTGTGCTCGAGCATAGGCGGCGTGCGCCTGGGCTTCGATCCACTCTTCCTCCTCGCGCAGCGCTTCTGCAAGATGAATGAGGTGCTGGCGAATCCGAGGAGAAAATTCTCGCTCAAGCAACGGCAAAAGCACATGACGGATTTTATTGCGCGTGTAGCGCACATCCATATTGCTCACATCAGTCAGGTACGGCAGCTTTTTCACAGAAAGATACCGCAATACGTCCTGGCGCGAGCAGTCAAGCAAGGGGCGAATAATCCATCCATCACGCATCATGGGCATGCCGGCCAGTCCGCGATGACCGGCGCCGCGGAGCAGGCGGAAGAGCACCGTCTCGGCTTGATCATCCCGCGTATGCGCCACAGCGACCCCCTCCATACCAGCCTGCTCTTTTGCCTGGTGAAAGAACCGATAGCGCTCCCTGCGCGCCCAGGCTTCAATCCCAGTGCGTGTTTGCGGCGGCGTCAAGCGCCGGATCAGACAGGGAAGACGCCAGGACTGGCAAAGCTGCTCAACCAACCGCTGTTCTTGCTCGGCTTCCGGACGCAACCCATGATGGACATGCAGCACGGTGAGTCGCAGGTTGCGGCGCGGCGCTAACTCTACGAGAGCACTACCCAACGCCACCGAATCTGGCCCCCCTGACACCGCAATCCCCAGGTGCAGGCTGCGTCTGGTTGGATATAAACGCGTGAGAGCAGCGGCAACTTTTGCGGGTAATCCAGACATGCACGTTACTGATGATGGAGACTTTCCCTGGCATAAGCCTAAGGAACTCCAGCCTTTTTGTACTACATACCGCCTCGGGTGCTTGTTCAAGCGGGGGAAGCTTGGCATCATACTCCCGTCATGATCAATCGTACAAGTCTATTGTTCATCGGAATTTTTCTCATTGTTCGTGCGTTTGCGCACGCGGCGGATGAAACGCCTTCCTTCGGCGCCGGCTCCACGCCTCCGCCGGAAGTGTTGAAATTTCTGCAAGACATGAAAAAACAGTACGGCCCAGATACCGTTGCACTTGTGAGTTGGCTGCTCGACGCCACGAACCAGAGCGGTTCCGTCCTCACTTCTTCAATTAAAGTGAACGGCGATGAAACGAAAGACAATACCAGGTTTCTTGTTTTCCTCGTCGATACCGGACTCATCCTCAATGAAAAAACCACCGATCAGAACAACCGTCTCCTTGCTGTGTGGGAGCGAATTTTGACAAAAGCGTTTCTCCATATGGACACCATCCATATCCCGGCAGACGGAGTGCTGATCGATCTCCTCTATCACCGTAAATCGTTCCCTGAGACAGATAACATCGCTAACCATGTGGACGAACCCGGTCCGATTGAGGAGGCAAAGTTTTACATTCACGGGGATTCGCTTCGCGCCTTCATGAAAAAAGAGTTGTCTGCACAGCAACTGCTCAACCGTACGCAAGTGGTTGTTGATGGCAACCCCATCGTCCCTCTCTCCGCCAAAGAGGCGCAGAAACTGTAAAGAAGTCTTGTTTCGTAACAACGAGAAAGAGAGTTTAGGGACCTCTCCAAGCCATCCCCAAACCCCACCCCTGGCTGGCCGTCTGTAAGGCGGGCAGCCTTTCAGGCTGGAGAGATTGAGGGATGGGTGCTAGAAGGTCGCCGTGCCTTGCTCAACTTCGTTTGCTGCGCTACACGGAGAAACACTTTGGGAAGGATGCGGCTACATGGAACCTGCGCCAGGGACGGCCATAAAAGACCTGCTGAGCGCCTTAGAGCCTACGGATCAGCCCCGCATGTGGGAAAGCACTTCTCCTCCAACGCCTTCTCCCGCGGAGCTGCGCGTTGCGCTTGATGTTGCGCTGGGGGACAGTTTACGCCCCACTTCTATCGCTACGAGTTTCCTCTTTGCCATCTTCACAGTGAGTCATTCCATCATCCTTCCTCCTACCGCCTCCGCCTGGATGGCTCCGATTGCAGCGGTCACGTCGCTCGCCAGCCTAGGTTTGTATCTGATCTTACGCCAGAAGGTCTTGGCGGCTCACTGGTTCCACTTGCTGGGCGCCGTGCTCGCAGGCGTGGTGTTGCTGAATTGTTTGCTGCCGCTGGCGTTGCTCTCGGAGCCGCTGCAGAGCACCAATCTGATGATTTTTCTCGTAGGCGTCGGCTGCTTGTTTTTGTCTACTCCCTGGCTCCTTTTTATCATTGCTGCAACGTGGCTTGGGTGGTTCTGGGCGAGCGGAGGCGCCGCGCCTTCGCCAGTGTGGCGTCATTTTGGTTTTGGGCTCTTATTTGCGACCGCACTTTCTTTGGTTGTACATATCGTGCGTCTACGCAGTCTCACGCGTCTGGCACTCCTTCACCTCCATGAAAAGCGTCGTCAGCAAGAACTCGAACAGCTCAGCGGCGAGTTGGAACTCCGCGTGGAAGAACGCACCAGGAAGTTGACTGCGGCCAACACCACGTTGCGCAGAGAAATCGCCGACCGTCGGCAAGCGGAAATCTCGACCAAAGCGCTGCTCGCCGTGGCGGAAGATATTAGCGGCACCCTCGATTTACAAGAACTGCTGCAACGCGTGCAGCGGCGCGCGGCGGAAATTCTCCCTTGTGATTTGGTCGGCGCTTTCTATTGGGATGCTGACCGCGAGGTGTTCCGCGTCATTTCACACCACGGGCTGCCAAACGCCATGCAGGCGGACGCCAACGCGCTGGCCTTTCCCATGAATGAACCCTTTGGGGGCCGCCTGGCGGCCGGGAACACCATCGTTATCAACGACGTCAGCGAACAACCGCGGCTCCTCAAAGATTTGTTTGCCCGTTTTCAGATTACGACCATGATTGCCGCTCCGTTGCGCGTGCGTGGACGTCATCTCGGAAGTCTGGTGGCGTGCAATACCACCAGCCGCCATTTCGATAGCGATCGGATCGAACTCTTTAAGGGCATCGCCCAGCAACTGGCGGTGGCGCTCGAATCGGTGGATTTGTACAAACAACAACAAGAAGAAGCCGCAGTATCCGCAGTGTTAGCACGGGTCGGCCAAGAAATGATTGCTTCGCTTAACACGCCTGCAATTGTAGCGACACTCTGTCAGCTCACCGCTGAAGCGCTTGAGGGAAACTGTAGTTGTACGTTCCTCTGGCAACCAGAGAGCAACGCTTACGCACCGGTGGCTCATTGGGGACTCTCACCGGAGAGTCAGGCATTCGTGAGCGTGCTCAAACTTCCACCAGACATGGCGGCCGTGCTCGTGCGTCATCTGCAAACCCATGAGACCGCGCTGGAGCGCGGCTCGGGCTACTCTGACTTTCTCCCGCACTCGCTACTGCAGCAGTGTGAGATTGAGAGCGCCATGTTCCTCCGACTTCGGCGTGGGCAGGAGCTGATCGGGTTTCAGCTCTGTGGATACCGGCAGACCAAACACGTGACGGACCGGCACGAGCGGATCGCGCGCGGCATTGCACATATCGCTTCTCTCGCGCTCACCAACGCACGTCTCTTGGAAGAGCTCGATCGCGCGAATCGCATTAAAGAGGATTTTATGGGCGCCATGTCCCACGAGCTCCGCACCCCGCTGAATGTGATCGTGGGATACACCCAATTGATGCAAGAAGAAACCTTTGGTCCGCTGACGCCAGAGCAAGTCAACATTTTGCAGCGAGTCAACAAAAATACTCGTGAGCTGTTGGATCTTATCAACGCCACCTTGGACCTCAGTAAACTACAGAATCAACAACGCATCTCACTGCTGCTGCAAGAAGTGAAAGGAGCCGTATTGCTGGCGGAACTCGAACAAGAAATCCGCCAACTGCACCAGAAACCAGCAATTCGCATGGCGTGGCGGGTCGCTCCGCACTTGCCCGTCCTCTATACGGATGCGGTCAAACTCAAAATGGTGCTCAAAAACCTTATCACCAACGCCATAAAATTCACCGACAGCGGTGAAATCACCGTGTCGGCGACGCAGCAGCGCGAGGTCGTCGAATTCAGCGTCACCGACACGGGCATCGGCATTCCCCAGGACGCGCTGCCAGTGATTTTTGAACCCTTTCGTCAGGTCGACGGCTCCTCCACCCGCCGTTATGGAGGAGTAGGATTAGGACTCTACATCGTACGCCAGCTCGTGGCGTTACTCGGGGGAAAAGTGACGGTCGAGAGTCAGGTGGGTCTTGGCTCTACGTTCCGCGTGGAAATTCCGCTTACGCCCCGTGAGCGCCAAGAAGAAAGCACGCGAGCAGACACGTCGCCGCTGTAGCAGCACGCGCACCCTTTTCTCTCTCCAGATAAGGATTGTCTCCCGCTTGTGCGCAGTATTGGCGCACTTGTTGGCTGCTGTGGAGTTCTTTATGCCGACAGACGACTGACATACGTGCCAAAATACTCCACCGTCGCGCGGACCCGAGCAAAGTAGGGTTCCAGTTCCAGCGGCTTTTCAAGATACGCATTGGCGCAGAGCTCGTAGGCCTTGCGTATATCGTCCTCATCGCTGGAGCTGCTCAGGATAGCGACCGGAATATAGTGGAGCCCGAGCTGGCGCATCGTCGCTAAGACATCATGTCCATGCACACGTGGA
>DATLYA010000240.1:0-8194 GCA_035575235.1 Candidatus Methylomirabilota bacterium | reverse complement strand
GGCGGCGGGTTTGGCGGCGGGGGTGCAGGACGAGATTGGTAGGAGCAGCTTTCCTCTTGAGAGAGGAAGTAGCGCTGTAGTTGACGTTGCGGCAAATACGAGAGGAGTCAAAATGACAAGCAGTTTCTCCAGATCTTTTTCTCGCCCAGTGCTCATAATGATTTTTGCGCTGTCAGCTCTGGTTCTGAGCGGCTGTGGCTACAACACCATGGTTTCTATGAAGGAAAATATCAACGCCGCATGGTCACAAGTGGAGAACCAACTGCAACGGCGCAACGACCTGATTCCAAACCTGGTGGAAACAACCAAAGGATACGCGGCGCATGAGAAGGAGATTTTCGAGAATATCGCCAACGCGCGCGCGAAACTCATTGGCGCCGGCAGCCGTGAAGAAAAAATTGAGGCGGCGAACGAGGTGTCCTCGGCGTTATCGCGTCTTTTGGTGATCGCCGAGCGCTACCCCGACTTGAAGGCAAACCAGCAGTTTGCGCGATTGTCTGACGAGCTCGCAGGAACCGAAAATCGCATTGCCACGGAACGTCGACGCTACAACGAAGCTGTTCAGGCGTATAACGCCTATATTCAGTCCTTCCCTACCGTTGTATATGCGGGATGGTTTGGATTTCGGCCAGAAAAATATTTTGAGGCGCCCGAATCCGCACGACAAGTACCGCAGGTGAAGTTCTAATTGGGGACGACCATGAAAAGGCCGCCCCCAAAAGAGAACTTTACGGAATAAATCCCAAGTCCTCCGGCAATGGCAAGATGATTGGCGTTTCGAACAGCGGCAGAGGGCCGTCAGGATCAATGACGAGAGCGCCGTCGGAAGCGAGGAACGTGGCGATCTGCGTCTGGGCCGCCAGCGCCACTGCGGTAACGGTGGGTTTGCTGGGATCGAGGTTGGTTAAAAACGCGTGCGGGTTCTTCGGAAAACTTTGATCGGCTTTGTACGCCAGGTCATTCCGGAAGAATGTAGCGCGGTCCGCTAAACTGCCTGCGCGGAGAATGGCGGTTGTCGTTGGATTGGGCACGGTTTGATCTCCTCGCGCGAATTGAACGATGACCGTCTTTGCGGGGACGCCTGGCAATGGGTCTTTACGCAGATGCGGGGCGTAGGCGACCGGGTTGCCAGATTGTGTCACCCACTCGGCGTTTTCTAGCACTTGTTGAATCGCAATAGCGCCGGGAACAGCATTCACGATCGGCGGTTGATTCCGCAAGGGAATGTTTTCGTTGAAATTATAGATAGTAAAATTCGGTGTTGCTGTTGGCGGAAGATTGTCCAAGGAAGGCGAACGGAAATGGAGGGCAAGCCCGACGAGCGGTCGGAAACTTCCGAGTCTGGCCACTTCGGGGATGGCGCCGCCTGGCACGTTGAGCACGCCGACTCGCACCTCCGGCTCGACGCCCAGGAAGATCGCGCCGTAGATGCCGCCAAACGATTGACCCGCATAGTAAATGCGTGAGTCGTCCAAATCTGCAACGCTGTCTCCATCAACGTCTACGCCAACCTGAATCTCGCGCACCAATTGCATGAGATCGATCGTCGTTTGCCGTAATCCATCGCGATTACTGATAATACCCTTCGTTGGGGCGGCATTCACGCCTTCCGTGGACTCAATCGTCCCGTCGCCATTTTGGTCAATGCCGCGCCCGCCTTCAGGGAACGTCGTTGCGGAGCCGTTTAATTGAGTCACCGTTAAGGTGCTCAGCGGTCCGCCCCCATGACCGACAACGTTAATAGCAATGGTAGCGATGCCGCTTTGCGCCAGCACTGCAGCGACAGCGAACGGCGCGCCCTGTTTACTGTCGGTGAAGCCGTGACCAACAATCGCTACCGGCCAACCGTTAGCGGGTTTTACGCCGGCGGGTAAGAACAGATTAAAGTAGATATCATTCTCCCCCTGCACCTTCGGCTCACCAGTTAACGTGCCGACTGCAGGAATTACCCGCTCGGCGGTCTCATAGTCTGGCGAACGGTATTTCCCAAAAGCGATGGCGCCAATAGCGCCGGGGACAACCTGGAGCGCGGCCAGAAAAGTCGGCGGCGTATCAAAGGTTGGCGTTGAACCAACCTGACCAATATGCCGGGTCCAGATCAGGCTGGTAACGGTAGGCAGAGGAAACACTGTGCGCTCGCCATTGGGGCCCAAAAGAAAAGTCGCCGGGTCCGGCGACTCGGCTTCGAGCTGATCGCGAATCTTTTCTAAGTCCGACGTCGCACTTTGTGTGGTGAATACGCTTGCCGAGACAACAAAGCGAGACTGGAATTGAGCCGCCGCAATCGCGTCAAAGATCTGATTGCGATAGTCCATGAGCGCCGGATTCCCCTGGAGCGCTGGATGGGTTCCCTTCAGAAAACGTTTGAATTCTCGTGAGGGCTTAACACTGCGGAAAAGCCGATCGCGCACGGCGCGGGTGACAATGAGGCCGTAGCGCGTGTGCTGATCAAGTAATTCATCCGATTCCGCGTACAGGGTGTTTGTAGTTGGCTCCCAAACGAACTGATTGAGCGCAATGATTTTGCCGCGAGCCTCGGTTCCTGGAAGCGTGCTTCCCAGGTTCACCAGAAAAATTGAACGACCTGTGAGCGAATCGAGATCAATAGGGCGATCAAAGGGAATCGCCAGGCGCGGCTGGAGGTTGAAGCCGTCAAGCGTGTTAATGACTGCTAAGTCCGCGCAGTCTGAGAGACGTTGCGTACAGTCCGGAAGCGGTAAATTGACGCGGCGTCCGGTATTCTGTGTGGCGTCCGGCACGGTAAATACATTGCTTGGGAATGGGCTCCGGGATGGAGAGGAAATATCAAAGAGTGCTTTCGCTACCGGCTGAGCGAGCGCCTGCGGCGCTGGCAATATGCATAAGGCTAAAAGCATCAAGAGCAGCTGAGATTTCCTCGGGCGCAGGGCAGTGTGGCGAGCAACAAATAGTATCTTTCCCGTATTCACCGTCTTCATGACTCCTCCTCCTTCCTTTGTTGCAAGAAAAATAGAAAGACCTGCGGAAAAGAAATTTGTAACTTCCGGTGACCTCCTTTCTAACGTGAGAGCGGCTAAGAAGCGGTGGAATTGAGAATCTCGACTGGTATACCATCCTGCAGCGTATCTGGTCCAGAGATAATCAACGCCTCGCCGCCATCCAGGCCGCGAATAATTCGCACAGAATCACCCAGGTCTTCCCCCAGCTGGACAGCTATGCGCCTCGCCTGTCCGTTCCTGACCGCCCAAACAAAAGCGTTTTCACCCTCCCCGCGCACCGCGCTGCGTGGCGCAATCACCCGCGGCGCATTGTCGGCTTTCGGTGCTTCGGCCAGGAAGTTAATGCGCACGGACATGTCTGGACGCAGGTATTCATCGGCTTTCGCCAGTTTTACTTCCACCTTGAGGGTGCCTTTTTGTCGGTTCGCCTGGGGGTAGATCTTTATCACCTGTGCGGGATACTTCCGGTCGGGATAGGCGTCGGGCACGACTTCCACTTGCTGTCCCATACGCACCCGGCGGAAGTCTACTTCATTAATATCAACTTCTGCACGCAGGTCATTCAGGTTGGCGATACGGATCAAATCCCCGGCGCCGGCGAAATTACCAGGTAAGGCAATTTCACCCACCTCTTTGAGTTTGGCGAGTACGATGCCGTCCGTCGGGGCGGTAAGCTTCGTATAATCTAAATTCACCCGCGCAGCAGCGACTTCGGCTTCCGTTTGTTGCACTTCCGCTTGGGCGACGGCGAAGCCATTTTCTGCGAGGTCAAGCTCCTGCGCCGCGATCAAACCACGGGCATGCAGTTCACGCATACGGTCGGCTTGTTTCCGTTTCAAAATGAGGTTGGCTTTGGCCCGCTCCAGGTTCGCCTTGGCCCTGCGCAGGGCCGCCTGATAGTCGCGATCATCCAGACGGACGAGTACGTCGCCCTTATGCACAAGATCGCCCTCCTGCACGGTATAGGCGTCAATGCGGCCAGGCACGCGCACCCCGATAGAGATGTACCGGTCTCCAGTCACGACATACCCTGCGCCAGAAAGCACAGCGCCCGCAAACTGGGCGTTAGCGCCAACGATACGGGCGAACGCAACTTGTACCTGAGGCGGGCGACCCAGGGTCTTTTGGTATAACCAGAAACTAGTCCCGCCGATGATCACGGCGAGAACAAGGGTGATCATAATCCACCACAGAACTCCACGTTCCTGTTGCTGCCGGATCGCCGGATCAAGCCGTAAGCCGCTCAATCTGTTGTCAACACGAGGCGAGACATCTTCGGCCATGCAGGATTTCTTAGAGCATAAAATGGTGCGAGGACAACGGCGGCGCCGCACAGGGCGCGCCAGAGTGGCAATGGAAGCAGCGAACAACGCAACACGCGACCCGTATCATGCCATATGTATTACGCAACACGTATCCTGGCCCGACTCAAGCGCGCCGTAAGGCTTCCGTGACTACCATGCGCGCGGCGCGGCGCGCAGGCAATAAGCCGCCGAAGAAGCCCATTACCAACGCCAGGAGAAAGGCGATGAGCAAAATAGAAGGGGGCAAACGCAAGGTCACAACTGCTGTGGAGAACGAGGCGAGGTTGAAGGCTACGCCGTTCATGAGCGTATTAACCAAGAGAATGGCGCTGGCGCCGAGGGCTGTCCCCCCTAGATAGCCAACGATGGCGAGGCAAAGAGATTCGGTAATAAAGGACAACAAAATAGTCGACCGGCCAAACCCCAGGGCGCGCAACGTACCGATCTCCGCCGTGCGGTGAGCCACGGCCGCGAACATGGTGTTCATTGCCCCAAAGACCGCACCAGTTCCCATAATCACGGCAAGGAGCGAAGTCAGCACATAGAGCGTGTTGGCGCCTTCGGCTTGTTCCGTGTAATACTCCGCTTCCGGCTTCGCTTCGAGCGAGATGCGGGGGTCTTCAGCAATGCGGCGGATTAAGGCGTCACGGTCTGCTCTCGGCTCTACGGTGAGCCGCACGCCTGAGTAGGTGGAGCGGTTTGCGTCGGTAAACAGATCTTCCACATCCACCCACACTTCTGACTCAAAGGCGGACCCGCCAGCGGTAAAAATGCCCACGACTTTCCAGCTGCGCCGACCAAACTGTAGAGTTTCTCCGAGTCCCGCACCCTGGTACCGACGTGAGGCCGCAATCCCAACCAGAGCTTCCCCTAACGAGGGTTGAAGAGGACGGCCCGCGGAGATGCGTACTTGTTCGTGCACGAGAAACGCGGTCGGCGTGACGCCGCGCACCAGGAGATTCTCACGCCCCCCGCTTTTTGGTTGTGCAAATGGTTGAATGATTAGTTCAGGTGAGACGAGCGGCTCCCCCGCTGGCGTGCGCGCAATGCCGGGAAGGTAACGCAGCGCCTGCACCGCCTCTCGCGTTACGCTGCTTGAGCCATCGTTCGTCGCGCCTTTTCGCACCACGACGAGATTGTTTTCACTCCCTGTGACCGCCAGCGAGGTTCACGGGAAACACACTACCGCGCAGCGTGATTTCGTCGCCTACTTTCCAACTGAACTTCTTCATCGTCCGTACGCCGACGAGCGCGCCGTTGCGGGTGTGCTTAAATGCTTCCAGAACAGCAGGGTCCCACCCATAATCCGGCCACACCTCACCAACTGTGTCCGGATCGATAGCGAAATTGGGAAACAGGTCCTTCGGCTCAGAATAGATTCCCCCGTACCAAGACCAATGATTCACCCCAACCACATGTGGGACAGTGCGGACACGCTGCACATAGGCAAGCGGCAGCATGTAGGTCAGTCCGGCCTTGTGATGAACCGAGAGCCGCAGCGCATTGGCAGACCGGTTGAGGATCGCATCCCGCACGGAGGGCAAAGTCATGACGGCGCAAACGAGGAATATCGAGAAACTGATAGCGAGAGTGGTCAGGAACGTGCGGAGGCGGTTGCGTCCAAGATTACGCCAGAGAAAGGTCCAGAGGCTCATCGCAAAATTACTAGTCAGCCGCCAGCATGAAAGAGGAATCGGAGAAACAGAGACGGGGAGAAGCGGAGAAGCACAGGGAAGATTAATCTTGGCGCCGATTCTCCGTTTCCCCGATTCCCCGGTTCTCCGGTTTATTCTCGAACCATGACTATCGGTTACTTGTTTAGGTGTCCCAACTTTACAAAAATAACACAGCCGTCCGGACTGTACGGATGATGACGGCTGCCAGGCGGATTCCGTATGTATGAGCCAGCTGGATAATGGCCATTTTCGTCAGCGAACGTGCCTTCAAGTACGAAAACCTCCTCACCGCCGGGGTGCGTATGCGCTGGAAAGGAGGCTCCAGGCGCATATCGTACAATACTCGTGGCTATGCCAAGCGCTTCATCGCGTACAAGGCAGCGACGTTCGACTCCCGGCGCAGGAGACGGTTCCCAGGGCAGATCCTTAGTCTGTAACACAAGCGGTTCAGTGACGTCAGTACGCAGCGACATAGCTTATCTCAATGGAGGAGAGGAGCGCCTCTTCGCTCTACTTAAATGCGTGAAAGGTAAGAATAGTAAAAGTCTCGCGCACATGTGGAATCTTCTGTATCTGCTCAGTGACGAGGTGCGAGAGATCATCGAAGTTTTCGACGTAGAGCTTCACCAGCAAGTCGTAAGCGCCGGAGATGGAATACGCTTCTGAGAAACTCTCAAGGTCGGTTATACGATCGGCGACCTCCGCGAGAGTGCCAGGCTCGACTTTTAACATGAGGAATACCGCACGCATGAATTGCCTCCTGTGGGATTGCCGCACCATACGGCAATGGAGAACGGGGAAACGGGGAAGAGAAAAAGAAGTTGCTGCTCTCCGATTCTCCCCCTCTTCGGTTCGGTTTCCGTTAGCGCATGTCTCCCATCAAATCAAAATGCACTTTGCGGTTCTTGAACAGCCAGTGGTCTCCTTGTTTGACCAGCTGATCTTCGTATCGCCCCGCTAAGCCATTAACCAGCGCGCCTTCGCCTTTTGCGCGCACCAAGATAATATAACTTTTTGCTGTTGCTTCGTTGCCATTCACCTTGATGATCTCATTCATGACACAATGCTTGACCATAGGTGAACCATTGGTGAGGCGAACGTTCTTCACGAACGCGCGGAGCGCGTCTTTGCCCTTCTGCACGCCTCGCTGCCCGGCATCAAAGACCCCGTCATCGGTAAACAAGTCTACCCATTTGTCAAATTCTGCGCCGTCAAAGTAGAAGCAGTAATTGGCGATCGTCTCATGGATCGCATCTTTTTCTTCGAGTACTGAAGTCATGAGAGTCCCTCCTTCTGAAAAGTCCTCGTGCTTCTTCTCCTACCATTTCTTAAAGACGAAGAACACCGCGCCGGCAATGAGGGCAAAGCCGACGAGATAATTCCACTTCAGCTCTTCTTTGAGATAGAGCACCGAGAAAGCGCAAAAGACCGCTAGCGTGATCACTTCTTGTATAGTCTTGAGCTGGGCGGCGGAAAACCGTCCGTAGCCTGAGCGATTCGCCGGCACCTGAAAGCAGTATTCCACAAAGGCAATCAGCCAGCTCACGAGAATCGCTTTCCACAGCGCCGAATTTTTGTATTTGAGATGCCCATACCATGCAAACGTCATGAAAATGTTAGAGATTGTTAAAAGAAGAATCGTCCTCACCTGATTTTCTTGCCTCTTTGATGTACATTTTCTTCCTGGGAGAACAACCCATGGGGCTTACCACTTTGACTTATATTAACACACTAGTCATTATTATAGCGCTTGCCACGATGAGCGTTATTCTGTACGCGATTCGTAAAGAGCACAATGAACTGTTGCTTCGTGTTGATGAGCGGAGCAACCTTACTGCGCTGCAGACTACCGCCACTTTGGAAGTCGCTCGCGAAATTCTGCGGCAATCGGCAACAGGAATCCAGCTTGATTGCGGCTCTCCCCTGGTTTGACGCTGCCATACTTCTACGTCAAGATAGCGCAATGATGAACGCGAAGCTCGAAGCGTTACTGAATCAACTCCTCGAAGCGGAGCGTGCGGGCCACGCATTGCTTGAGGCCATGACGACGGAAACCGCTGACCCGGAAATCAAGGCGTTGTTCGCCAATTTCACTGATATTGAAGTGAGTGACGTGAGCGTTCTGGAAGGGCTTATCCGGCTGCATGGCGGCGCGCCGTCGTCAAAGACTGGAAACTTTGCGGAAAAAGTTCTCCGCCTCGATAACCTCCGCGATCAAATGAATTTACTCTCGCGG
>DATLYA010000239.1:0-10439 GCA_035575235.1 Candidatus Methylomirabilota bacterium | reverse complement strand
TCCTGCGGCGGACCATCGATATAGCCAGTCAACGATGAAAGACCGGTAAGGGGAGCAATGGCCGGACCATACGCCATGTAGTGTTTTTGCGGCCCGGTATGACCATAGCCTGAGATGGAGGCCACGATGATGTCAGGCTTGAGCTTCTGGAGTGCATCATAACCCAGTCCTAACCGTTCCATCACGCCGGTCGCAAAGTTATCAACCACCACATCACTCTTCGCAATCAACTCCTTGGCAATGGCAATCCCCTCCTCCTGAGTGAGATTCACCAGAACGCTCTTCTTCCCGAGATTCCACTGGTTGAACAGCACATTGCGATTCACGCTGGGCTCCACACCGCGCGGAAACATCGGCAGGCGGCGCGTTAAATCCAGATGACTGTGCGATTCGATCTTGATCACCTCGGCGCCGAGATGCGCAAGATGCAGGGTGCAAAATGGACCCGCCCACACCCAACTGAAATCGGCAACGCGAACGCCTGCGAGAGGGAGACGAGTGCTGAGGGCTGAGTGTTGAGTGTTGAGTGTTGGAGCGTGTGTGTTCTTGGGAAGCGCATTGAACACCTCTTCATTGTGCTCTCCATGCAGCGGCGCGGGCCGACGAATTCGCCACCAGGGTTCACGCAGCTGGTACGGCGGCCCTAGGTGCGAAAGCGCGCCCGCACGGGGATGCGTCACCTCGACAAAGAAGCGCCGCGCGCGTAGCTGTTCTTGCGTAGCCATTTGCGCCATCGTCAACACCGGCGCAAAACAAATGCGCTGCTCCTGACCCGCATGGAATAAGTCCATCACTCGCCATTGGGCGATCCACTCTTGCAAGTGCGGCTTGAGCAGATGTTGGTTTTTGCTGCGCGACATGAAGTCGCGAAACAACTCCGACTTACTCCACTCAGGATTGCCCATGAGGGTAAGCAATCGCTGCCATTGGTCTTCTTCCGCCACAGCGACAAAAATGTCGCCGTCCTGACACGCGAAGATGCCCCAAGGATCTTGCAGTCGTCTGCCCAGGCGCGAATTGATGCGCCCAAGCACGGTATAAGAAATGAAATTATGCTCTAGAAATGAGGCGACATACGCCTGGACGGAGAAATCAATATGTTCGCCTCTGCCCGTCTGCAAGGCGCGGTAGTAGGCCGCGAGCGTCGCAGTTGCGGCAGCCAGGGCGCCCTGAAAATCCGCCTGGTGGCCAGCGGCTTTGAGAGGCGGTAAATCCGCCCGGTCTGAGCCGCCAGGGCTCAGCCATGCCCAACCCCCACCATGCGCCATCGTCAACTCGTAGGCTTTATAGTCCTTGTGCGGCCCTGTTAATCCAAAGGGCGTAATCGAACACATGACGAGACGAGGGTTCATCTCACAAAAAGTCTGGTAACTAATTCCTAACTCCGCCATCCGTACGGGTGGGTAATTATGAATAAGAATATCAGCCCACGCCGCCAGACGATTGAGCGTTGCTCGCTCTTTGGGCAGATCCAAGGTCACGCCTCGTTTGTTGGTATTGAGCGCGAGAAACAACCCGCTTTGTTCGGGATCCTGCTTGCCGTCGGGAAACGGGCCGCGCTGACGCGCCTGGTCGCCGTCAGGTTCCTCTACCTTAATGACGTCGGCTCCAAGATCAGCCATGAGCTTGGTCGCGTAAGCGGCTGACGCCATGTGACCAAGTTCTACCACCTTCACACCTTCCAGTCCATGCATACATGAGTCTCCCAAGAGTTATGGTTTACTGCCCCTCGGTCATAGAGCACTCTTCTCTCTCCTGCAATGTTGCGAGGGGCGACAGGGAAGAAGGGGGGCTCACCGATCAGCGATAGAATTTCTTCTTACACTCCTGACAGACCCAGATGTCTTTGCCAAACATAAAATCATAGTAGACCCACGTTGTGTCCTTTTGACACTTATCGCAGTGCGAGGTGATCGTATCGCCTTCTTTGGGCATCGCGCTTCCCTCCTTTCTGGCTGCTATCCTTCTGTGTCTCCGAGGCCCGTCGCCTACTTCCCCATCGCTAGTCTGTAGGACTTTCTTACTCCATTTTTCATGCCGCGCAATGTATGCATTTCCCTGGTGGAGCGCAGAAAGCCGCGGGTTGGGCGACATTATGATGAGCATTCGACTCTTACGCCGAAACGGGAAGACCAGCGCGCGTCCGGGCATTTGATTGCACTTGCACACAATCAGGCGTATGTTCGCGGGCAAACAGAATGCTCAAGCCGACGTTCCCGGGGGTGCGGCGCAGGTTCTCAGTACGACCCGCCGACTGTGAACGTCTTAACGGAGGAGAAAAGATAATGACGCAAAACGGATCCTCGAAACGGCGACCCCTTGAGGGAGTGCGAGTGATCGATTTGACGCGGATCGTGGCCGGGCCGAACGCAACCCGGCTGCTGGCGACGATGGGTGCGGAAGTGATTCGGGTAGAGTGGCATGATGATCGCGCGCTCGACTTACTGCGCATGGTGCGTCCAGCCGTCCCAGGCGGGGAAGCCGGCAGCGTGAATCGCAGCGGCTTGTTCAACAATATCAATCCAGGCAAATATAGCGTCACGCTCAACCTGAACGTGCCGCAGGGGCGCGACCTGTTGAAACGCTTGATCGCCAAGGCGACCGTCCTCTGCGAGAACTACAGCCCCGGGCAAATGGAGCGCTGGGAGTTGGGATACGACACTCTACGAGGGATCAACCCCGGGCTCATTTATTTGCAGATTACCGGGATGGGAAAGTCCGGGACGTACAACAACTATCTCAGCGTCGGCCCCACGGCGCAGGCGCTGTCAGGGTTGACGCATATGTCGGGCTTGCCTGAACCGCTGCCGCCGGCCGGTTGGGGGTATTCCTATCTCGACCACTCCACCGGGTACTATGGCGCCATGCTGGTGTTGGCGGCCTTGCTGCAACGGCGACGAACCGGTCGTGGTTGTTACATCGATCTCTCGCAGACGGAAACCGGCATCTTGCTGTCCGGGACCGCCACGCTGGAAGCGCAGGTGACCGGCAGGCCGACCGCGCGCCACGGCAATCGCATGCCGCACGCGGCATGGGCGCCACACGGCGCGTACCCGTGTCGCGGTACGGACGAATGGATTACGATCGCTGTGCAGACGGACGAGCAATGGCAAGCCCTGGCGACAGAGATCGGCGCGCCGGACTGGGCGCGCGAGGCGCGTTTTGCGACAGCAAAGGGACGCAAAGCCCATGAGGATGATCTTGACCGGCTGCTGGCAGAGTGCACGAAGAGTGAGGACCGCTACGAGTTGATGCGCCGCTTGCAGCAGCGCGGCGTTCCGGCTGGCGTCGTGCAGAAGTCGGTGGATCGGTATACGTGCGATCCGCAACTCAAGGCGCGCGGCTATTTTGTCCCGCTGCCGCAGAGCGAAATCGGAACCTGGCCGATCGAAGGCTTTCCGGCAAAGTTCCACAACATGCGGGTCGACGTGGGCGGGCTTCCTGAGCGCGCTGCGCCTTCAATGGGCGAGGATAATGAGGCCGTGTATCGCGACCTGCTGGGATTGACGCCCGAAGAAATTGCGGCGTTAAGAGAGGACTGGATCATTTGATGAATACCGAAGCATTGTTAAGCACGGCTCTCAATGGCGCTGTTGTGCTTGAAAGCGGCAATGAGTATGGAGAGTTCGCCGGCGTCCTACTGGCGTCATTTGGCGCGGAAGTGATCAAGCTGGAGGGCCGTCGCGGCTCTGTCTCGCGCCGCCTCGGCCCTTTTACTTCCCCTCAGCCTGATCTCGAGCAGAGTCTGCATTTCTGGCGGTACAACCTGGGGAAGAAGAGCGTCAGCCTGGAGGTGGACCACCCGGCGGCGCGCGGCGTACTGGAACGGCTGGTCCAGCGCGCTGACGTGGTTCTTGATTCCGGCGCGGCGGTTGACGTGGAACGGCGGCGAGAAATATATCGTGCTGTGCAGGCGTTGCAGCCGCGGCTCATTATCTGCACCCTCACGCCTTTTGGACTTGACGGTCCCTATCGGGATCTGAAGATGACAGACCTGACCCACCTGGCAATGGGAGGCGTGATGGCGTCGTGCGGCTACGATCCGCGTCCTGACGGCGTGTACGACACGCCGCCGATCGCTCCGGCGATGTGGCAGACGTATCATATCGCGTGCGCGTACGCCGTCATCGCCATTACCGCGGCGCTCAACTTTCGTGAATTGACGGGCGAAGGCGATTGCATTGACGTGTCAATCCATGAAGCGGTCAGTACGTGCACCGAGGTCGCGCTGCCAAGTTACATTTACAACGCGAGAGTGGTGCAACGCCAGACTGGGCGTCATGCCGCCGAAGTCCGGACGCCGCCGTGGCTGCGCCGCACGAAAGATGGACGCTACGTCAAGGCGTTCATGTTTTGGGGCAAACGCGAGCGGCGAGTGATTGCCCAGATGCTCGACGAGGCCGGCATCGCCCATGACCTCAATTCTGACGCGTACCGTGAGTTAGCTGAACGTTCGCCGTCCGAAGCGCAGGCGCATTTCAGCGACGCTATTGACAGGCTGGTCGCGTCCATGACTGCCGAGGAGGTCTTCCACCGCGCGCAGGCGAAAGGGTTGTTGTGGGCGAGCGTGAGATATCCTGAAGAAAATATGGATGATCCGCATTTTCAGGCGCGCGGCGCGTTTCAACCGCTCTACCATCGCGCACTGGGCCGCGACCTTGCTGTTCCGGTTTCCGTGGCGACTGATGGCAACCAACGTGTGGCCGCCTTCCACTGCGGCGCGCCGCAGTTAGGCGAGCACACACGAGAGGTGCTCACCCAGGTGGGATGCAGCGACGCCGAGCTCAGCGCGCTGATTGCAGAAGGCGCCCTATAACCCGCACCCATCGCAATCCATGCGATGGACTAGGGGGCAATGGCGGTCCTGGTGGCATGGGCTTCTAGCCCGTGCCCTGGACAGGCTGGAAGCCTGTCCCACCATTTTCTGGCAGCAGTCCCAGTATCGATTTCGTATGGCGGATCTCATTAGGGGACGGAGACCTTGTGGAGTGCGCCGGCGACAATGGCGCTTTCCCGTGGCGCGACAGGTCGCGCCACCCATAGCGACGTGGCGCTGCATTCCACATATCTGCCACCCATGCGATGGAAAACTACTCTAGATGATCCGCCCTCAGTTGTTTATTTAATCGCGATCGGATTGACCGCCGAGCCGCATCCATAGACCAGCTTGAGCGGCGCGCCGGCAAACAGGAACGTATACTGGCCGTCTTTGGCGCAGTCGTCCGCCAGGTCCTTGAGCCACACAATTTCATTGAAGATGACGCCAAGATTGCAGAGCAAGGCGGCATGAAGGACTCCTAGCGCCTGGAGCTTGCGATTGTACCCCTGTTCACAGCCAATATTGTCTGCGCTGATTGAGGGAATCTCCATCTCATAGAACCATTGCACGAGTTCCTTGCTGTATTCCAGGCCGGGTTCGTCGAACTCGCCCTCGGGAAAGAACGCCTGCTGGCCTTCCTCGTAGAAGCGGTTGAGCCAGCCGGTGTGCAACACCAGGATATCGTGTTTCTCAATCGTCACGCCTTGTTGCTTCGCTGCGTTTAAGACATCATCCAGGGTGACGCCCTCGCCGCGGTCGAGGTGTTTTTTACCCTTGTGCCGGGCGGCGTCAATCAGGACGCCGCGGCCAATCACGCCGTGATTGGCGATGGGCTCAATAGAGCATTTCTGCAGGCCGCCAATCGTCGTTTTGGCATCGTAGCCGTTGTAGAGTTTGTCGCCATACCAGGCATGACCCAAAGCGTCATATTGCGTCGTGCCTTGCGGGAACATCACGATGACATCATCGGAGTATTTCAGCCCGCCAGGGAACGGCGTGGAGCGCCCACTCAAATAAAATCCTTCGTCATGGGTGAGCGTATGGATAGGTTGCGCGCGGATCGGATGCAGCGGATCGCCTTGCGGCCGGGCGACCGGCACGCCGAGCATGAACGTCTTGCCTTGCTTCACCGCACGGACGCCGCGCAACACTTCTTCATTGGTGAGAAAGTTCAGACACCCCAACTCGTCATTCGCCCCCCAACGTCCCCAGTTCTTCGGCGCATCTTTCAGTAATTCACTGAAATCGACAGGTTTATCCGCCATCGTACGTCCTCCTTTTTCGCAGACAGGTGTGGTCTCGCCACACGGGTATTAGTCGGTTCGGATGGATCTGTCAAATGAGGCTGCTTTCTTCGCTCCCGGCAAACCTTGCATCGAAGCACCGCGGATGCTAAGCGCAACAGAAACTGTTCTCAGCGGCGCCTGACTGTTGGTCCTCTTGTGCGCCCGGGAACGGCACGCAAGGCGAGCCACAGGGAGGTTGTATGAAGCGACCGTTCGATCCGATTCTCGTAGAAGTGATCAGAAATCAGCTGGCGGCGATCACCGAAGAGATGACGCTGACGGTGTATCGCACCGGCCGTTCGGGGATGTGCAAAGTCGGCGATTTCGCCACGGCAGTCTGCGACCCTCAAGGTCGCATCATTGGCGAAGGCGGCTCTCCGTATCAGATGTGCGTGTTCATCGACACTATGGAGCATGTGCTGGCGAAGCACGGCGGTTCGTTACAGCCTGGCGACATCATCATCGCCAACGATCCCTATTGCGGCGTTTCCCATATGCCGGATATCACGTTGATCGCCCCCGCTTTCTGGAAGAACCAACTGGCAGGTTTCTTGATCTCCTATTCGCATCACACCGATATCGGCGGACGGTTTGCCGGCGGCATCTCTAGTCTTTGCCAATCCAGCTTTGAGGAGGGGGTCCGCATTCCCATGCTCAAACTGTACGAGGCGGGCAGGCGGAATCAGGCCCTGCTTGATGTCATCGTCGCCAATGTCCGCACGCCCGAGGAATGGGTAGGCGATGTGGACGCGAAGGTGGCCAGTTGTTGGAAAGGCCAGGAGCAATTGACAAAATTGCTCGACAAATACGGGGTGGAGCAATACGCGGCGACATGTGACTATCTTGTAGACTACTCGGAGCGGGTCACCCGGGCGGCGATCCGGCAGATTCCTTCTGGGGAGTATCGAGAAGAGGCGTTGTTTGAAGACGAAAACGAGGTGACCGGCGGCCCACTGCCGTTGAACGTGGTCATCCGCATCGACGGCGATCACGCCACGATCGATTTGTCGGCCAGCCCGCCGCAGGTGAACGCCTCCATTAATGCGCCGCTGGTGTCGACGAAATCCGTGACCCGCGCGCCCTTCAAAGCGCTGTTGCCCGCCGATGCTATTACGAATAGCGGCTTCGCCAGCGCTATTGATGTGATCGCGCCGCCCGGAACGCTTTTGAATCCCCGCTACCCGGCGGCGGTCGGCGGCCGCGCTTCGCTCATGATGACGCTGAGCAACATGGTGTATCGGGCGATCGCCAAAGCGTTGCCCGGAAAACTTGGCGGGGTGGGCGAAGGCGCGGACATGCTGCATTTCAACTGTCACAGTGACGGCCGGTATGTGTCCTTCATGGATGTGTTCTTCGGCGGCTGGGGCGGACGGCCGCAGGTCGATGGCGTCGATGGCGCTTCACCGCTGGTGATGGGCGGCGGCTATGGCTCCATGCCGGCGGAGCTGCTCGAACGTGAATATCCGGTGATTATCGAAGGGTTTGGTTTTGTCCCCGACACCGAAGGGGCGGGGAGACATCGCGGCTCGCTGTCGGTGTATCGCGAGTGGCGCTTTCGTCAACCGGCGGAGGTGTTGCTGCGTACGGTCGGTTTACGCGGCGCTGAGGGCCTGGCTGGCGGCGGACGCGGCGGCGACGCCGTCAACATTCATCGCTCCAGGGAGCGCCAAACGATCCTGCCCCCGCAGGCGCACGTGCATCTCCATGTTCAGCCCGGTGATCGCGTGTACCATAAAGTGCATGGGTCCGGCGGGTATGGCGATCCCTATGAGCGCGACCCCGAAGCCGTCGTTTTCGACGTTCTCGAGGGCAAAATCTCCGTGGAACGCGCGCGCAATGTATACGGCGTCGTCATTCATCCGGAGTCCCTCACGCTCGACCGTGAAGGCACGCTCGCCTTGCGGCGAGCGCGTAGCGCCGCGCTGACGGAGTAGCTGTACGATGCTTGACAGTCTAGGGTCACAAACAGTCTAGCGTCTAGGGTTGGAGAAAAGGATCGTTCAATGCCAACAATCCGGCGTTGCGAGGATATAGAGGCGTGGCAAAAGGCGCGAGAGCTTGTTCGCGAGGCGTACCGGACGTGCAGTGAAGGGCGTCTGAGTGGAGCCTTCGGCTTGAGAGACCAACTCGGTCGTGCTGCGGTCTCAGCCATGAGCAACATCACCGAGGGGTTTTCGCGAAATAGTGACAAAGATTTTGCTCATTTTCTCGATATCGCTAAGGGATCGGTATGGGAGGTTCAGTCTTTGCTCTATGTCGCTCTGGACGCTGGTTACATCGCAAAAGAGGATTTTGAGCGGCTTCACCGACAAGCAGATGCCGTAGCGTCTCTCTTTGGGGGACTCATTCTTTATTTACGCAAATGTTTTGGACTCTAGACGCTAGACCCTAGACGCCAGACAGAGGGCTTATGAGAGTTGGTTTTGATATCGGCGGCACGTTCACTGACGTCATTGTGCTCAGAGATGACGGGAAAATCGAGACAGCCAAGGTGCTATCGCTGCTCGATCGGGTTGGGGAGGACATTGCGGCGCACGTGCGCCAGTCCGGCGCTGTTGAGCGCGTCGACAATTTCGTGCACGGCACTACCATCGCTTCTAACGCCGTGATCGAAGGCGCCACCGCGCCCACAGGGTACTTAACGACCCGCGGCTTCCGCGACGACCTGGAGATGCGCGGCCAGAGACGCCCCAATGTGCACGACCCCAACTGGAGCCGCGGTCGCCCGCTCGTGCCCCGCCGGCTGCGCCTGGAACTCAGCGAGCGCATCCTGGGCGACGGAACCGTCGAACGGCCGCTTGATGTCGAAGAAACGCGCCAGGCCATTCGCCTGCTGGCGGCGCAAGGCGTCGAGGCGATCGCCGTGTGCCTGATTAATGCGTACCTCAATCCGGCGCACGAGCGTGAGGTGGCGAAGTTGATTCGTTCCGAGTTGGGGCCCAAAATGGTAGTGTGCTTGTCTTCTGATATTTATCCCCAGATTCGCGAGTACGAACGCGCCAGCACGACCGTGATCAATGCGTCGCTTATTCCGATCGTCGATCGTTATCTCGAGAAGCTGGAAACGCATCTGTCGGCGTACAGCGACAGGCTGCTGGTGATGCAGTCCAACGGCGGCATTATGTCATCAGCGGTCGCGCGGCAAAAGCCCGCGTTCATGATCGAATCCGGCCCGGCTGCGGGCGTGTTGGCCGCAGCGCGCCTGGCCAAGGAAACCGGACTGGACAAGGCGCTCTCGTTTGACATGGGCGGCACGACCGCCAAGGCGTGTCTTATTGAGCATGGTCTCCCGACGGAAAAGGCCGCCGGGGAAATTGGCGGCGGCGTGAACGTGTCAACGTACCAGTTTTACAAAGGCGGCCACGCGCTGCGCGTGCCGTCGCTTGATATTGTCGAGGTTGGGGCGGGCGGCGGCAGCATCGCCTGGATCGACGACGGCGGCGCGCTGCGCGTGGGTCCGCAGAGCGCCGGCGCTGACCCCGGGCCGGTCTGCTACTCTCGTGGCGGCGACAAACCGACGGTGACCGACGCGAATGTCGTCATTGGCTACATGAATCCTCATACCATCGCCGGCGGCACGATGCGGATTGATTATGACGCCGCCTGGCGGGCGGTTAAGCGCCATATCGCCGAGCCGCTTGGTCTTGATGCCTATGAGGCCGCTTATGGCGTTACGCAGGTCGCCAACACCGCCATGATGCGCGCGCTGCGCGCCGTCTCAACGGAGCGTGGACGTGATCCGCGAGATTTCACTTTAGTCTCCTTCGGCGGAGCCGGGCCGATTCATGCCGCCGCCCTGGCGGAAGACATGGAGATTGCTCGAGTCGTGATCCCAGTGTTTCCAGGCTTATTCAGCGCGTTGGGCTTGTTGCTGGCGGATTACCGGCATGACTACATTCACAGTATCGTCGCGCCCTTGACCGCCATCAATCCGCACACGCTCCTTACGCATTATGAGGAGATGCAACAGGGCGCGCGCGCAACCATGCGACAGGAAGGAATTCCCGCCGCCGCCATTCGCTTCGAGCGCTACGTTGATCTCAAGTATGGTTATCAGCTCCAGGAATTAAGTATGCCATTTCCGGACGGCTCTACAGCAGAGGCGCTCTTAGACGCGCTCACGGAACGGTTCCGCGCGGCGCACGGGCAGGCGTTTGGCTACAATACCGACGATCCAATTGAACTCGTCAGCCTACGGCTACGGGCGCTGGCCACGGTAGGGAATCTGCGGTTTGCCGATTTGGCCGTGACGAGCCCGCGGGTCTCAGACGCCGCCTCACGGAGCGCGCCGCGACAAGCGTTTTTTGGTCCGCGGCATGGACTCTTGCAAACTC
>DATLYA010000238.1:0-4079 GCA_035575235.1 Candidatus Methylomirabilota bacterium | reverse complement strand
GTTGCCAGGTACCGAGGAGGTCCATAAATTTCAAGTCAACTGCCTCGGCGTTTTGTTCGCGCGCCATGCGTACTGCATCTTTCGGGGTCATACCCTACAGTCCTCCTTCGCTGTCATACGACTCTTGGGTTATAGTTGCGATAGTTAATCGATTACACTGCATCTTCCCCACGCTCGCCCGTACGGATACGGACCACCTCTTCAACCGGGGTCACGAAAATTTTGCCGTCGCCAATGCGGCCCGTGCGCGCCGCCTTTTCAATGGTCTCCACCACCTTCCCTACCATATCTTCGCCGACGATGATTTCCAGTTTGACTTTGGGGAGAAAATCAACGACGTATTCAGCGCCGCGATATAACTCCGTGTGTCCCTTTTGGCGTCCGAAGCCTTTCACTTCACTGACCGTCAGCCCACGTACGCCAATGGCGTTGAGATTTTCCTTAACCTCATCGAGTTTGAACGGCTTGATGATCGCCTCGACTTTTTTCATGACGCCTTTCATTGCCATGGACCTCCCAGGCCTCTGTAGAGCAAAACCACGCTCCTGTAAAGCGGATTTCCCTACTCGCCTCTTGTTTCGAGCCTATTCGATCGTACGCGCATCCTACTTTGCTCTGTAGCGACACGAGCTCTTTAATTATGGGGCAGCTCAGCAAGACTAATGCCACCCCCTACCCTCTTCTTGAGCGCACTTTTCCTGTAAAAAAGCGTATTTTCGTCCATCCTGCAACCGTCCATTGCCTAGTTTCACGGCGCCGCTGCCTTTTTAAGCAGCAGGGGAGGCAGATTTTTTGCTGCTAAACTTTGCTTCCTGCCCTTTCAGTAAGCGGGCGATATTCTCCTGGTGGCGGACAATAATGAGCCCGGCAATCACCACACCCGCAATCACATGCTCCCAAGGGTAGGAAAGGGCGAGAAGCAGAATCGGCGTTGCGCCCGCCGCCACTAATGACGCTAACGAGACGATACGACTCACGGCAAACGTCACGCCAAAAAAGAACAACGCCAGCAGGATCGCGGCTGGAGCCAGACCGAGAAACACCCCCAATCCGGTCGCGACACCCTTCCCCCCTGAAAAGCCAAGAAAAGGGGAGAACAGATGACCAAGGAGGGCAGCGACCGCTGCGCAGGCCAGGGTTGTTTCACCGAGATTAAGCGCACGGACAATCAGGATTGGGATGAGCCCTTTTGCCGCATCTCCAAGCAAGGTTAGCGCCCCTGCCGCCTTTCCAGCACTGCGCGCTACGTTCGTCGCGCCAATATTGCCGCTACCAACTTTGCGCACATCGATGCCGAGGCGATTCGTGATAATGACGCCGGTAGGAATTGCGCCGCAAAGATAAGCGAAGACACTAACAAAAAGAACTGTCATAGCGAGCGCCGTGCGGGAGCAAAATGAAGGCAGGCAAGAACACGTGACAAAAAAACGCAAAAAATGGTCGGGGTGACTGGATTCGAACCAGCGACCCCACGGTCCCGAACCGTGTGCTCTACCAGGCTGAGCCACACCCCGACATCATCTATTGCGGCCATGAGTGATGGGCATTTAATAGCTTTTGCCGGGATATGGGGTCAAGCCCTGTCTGGAACAGACTACACCAAAGAGAAAGGAGCTCAAGGCCTGAAACGTGAAGCGTGTTGCGTAAGCTAGATAGGCAGGCTTGCAGCTGCAGCCGCGTCTCACGCAATACGTACGACGCAATCGTCGCTACGCCTCTGGCGTGCTGCTGCGTCCACTCTCCTTCAGCTCTGTCCCAGGGGTTTTGGGCGTTGTTTCTTCCAGGGCGCGGAAACGACGTTCGAGATCGTTGAACTTATTGGCCATTTCCTGCATGCGGTTCGTCATGTCCTCCAGTTTTCTAGTCACGGCGTCTCGTTCTTGACTGACGCGCTGAAGGTCTTGCTCAAGTTTATACACACGCTGACTCGATGTGAGTAAATAATCGCCTCCTCCCGCCACGGAGAAAAAATAGGCGGTTCCCCCCGCGCCAAGGATAATCCCTACCAGCAGCCCCAAAACAAATCTGAACACGTGCACCTCTTTCTATTGCGACGTGATTCATTTTACAGGTCGCAAGATAACACTTCGCCAAAAGGGCGAAACCCGCCCTGCATCAAGACGTTGAAATGATCATCACCCGCGGCTCCTGTACGCCACGCAAGCAGCTGACGGCAACCGCGTTTTCGCGCTCGGGCTTTGGCGAAATTCACGAGTAAGGGACCGAGCGAGCAGACCGAAGGCATGAGAGAGGCCATATCGAGAATCGCTTGCCAACCGGGTTCCCGCAGCACACGGACGTAACAAACAAGCAGCGCTCCGAGAATCGCGCCATCTTGCTCTGCAACATAAAAGTCGAGCCCTGGATCACTCGCCAGCCGCCGCCAATGCCGCACTTGAGCCTTGTCGGCAAGCGCGGGCATTCCAGAACTGAAGAGCTTCTGCAGAGCAGGAAAATCCGTTCGTCGGCCGCGACGAATTTTGATAGCGCTGTCGTGCATGCCCGGCATGTCTACCATAAACTCTCACGCAACGAAAACCCGTTGTTGTTCCAAACAGAAAGCCTCAGGGTGCAAGGTCCATAAGCCCTCACGTCGAGGACGCGCTCTTCTATAAAAAGATTTACTGGTTTGAGACCCTAAGGTTTGATAGCCTACCAACTCTTTCGTATGGCTTCCCAGAGAATTCCCCTTACCATCGCCTCCCTCTCGTACGGACCAGCCGGCGTTGGCCGTATTGACGGCAAAGTTGTATTCGTTCCAGGGGTGGCCCCAGGCGATACCGTTGAGGTGCGCATTAATGAAGAAAAAAAAGGCTACGCGATAGGACAGGTGGTAACCATCGTACAACCATCGTCGGTGCGGCGCACTCCACCTTGTCCCTACGTCCCACGCTGTGGTGGATGCTCCTGGCAGCATCTTACGTACGAAGGACAGCTCCGTGCGAAAGAATCGCTCGTGTATGAGCAACTGCGCCGCATCGGCGGTATGACTGAGATTCCCTTACGGCCCATTATTCCCTCTCCTCAGGAATGGCGCTACCGCCATCGTATTCGTCTCCGGGTGGAAGGAAATAGCCGGCTCGGCTTCTCCCCGCCACGCTCTCACGAGGTAGTGGAGATTGAGACGTGCCTGATTGCTTGGCGCGATGTTGCAACGCATCTACGCGCGGTGCGAGAGTGGCTCTCCAGCCTGCGTACTCCTCTGAAGGACATCGAACTCACCGTCAGCAAGAGCAGTGTGGCCGAGCGCGAGCAGACACTGTTCGTGATTGGTGACGCGCGAGGGACATTTCATCCGGAGGACGATCAAGCGTGCCGTCGCTTGCTTGCGGCTCAAGAGGATATTGCTGGAGTGATGCTACGCGGTGAAAATTGGCGGCGGACGTGGGGAGAGACCACCGTCCTTTTCTCCGTTGATGATGAGACACTCGTAGCCCCTGCCGGCGTCTTTACGCAAGTCAACCTTGCGGCAAACCAGACGCTGGTCGAGTCCCTTGTGCAACTCTGCGGGGTCCACAAGGAGCACCGACTCGTGGAGCTCTATTGTGGCGTTGGCAATCTCAGCATACCGCTGGCGCGCCGGGCGCGGACGCTGATTGGCGTTGAGCAGGATGGAACAGCCGTCGCCGCTGCGCGCGCTAACGCCGCCCGCGCTCGTCTCATCAACACACACTTTGTGCACGCCTCGGCGCAAGAAGGAGTGCGCCAGCTTCTTACTCAGGGAGTGCAGGGCGACATTATCGTGCTGGATCCGCCGCGCATCGGCGCTGCTGAGGTGATCGATGAGCTTCCGCGCTTCGGCGCCGCGGTCATCGTCTATGTTTCATGCGATCCCGCTACGCTTGCGCGAGATGTGCGTCGCCTGCATCAGCACGGTTACCGTCTACGCACCGTACAACCGCTTGATATGTTTCCTCAAACCTACCACGTAGAAACCATTGCCGTCTCTGTCTTGACTTGCTGACGCCTACCTCCTATGCTGCGTGCTATTACGCCTCCGATAGCGAGAAGGCTGCGCTCTCTGGAGACCAAAACATGTCTACGACGACGCAAGAGAAGGCGAAGCGCCCAAAGGTCAC
>DATLYA010000237.1:0-7788 GCA_035575235.1 Candidatus Methylomirabilota bacterium | reverse complement strand
CCAGAAAAAACAGGGAAAGGAGATCAACGGCGTGGCGCCCCAAGCGCTCGCGCTGTTGATGCAGTATGACTGGCCCGGCAACGTGCGCGAATTAGAGAGTGAGATTGAACGCGCTGTTGCTTTAACGCCGTCGGGAGAAGCTATTGCTCCAAGCGCGCTCTCCGAGCGCCTCAAAACCCACCGCTCACTTCAAGTTCCGCTTGCCTCCAACGGCCACTCCTTGAGACAGGCGCGCTTGGCGTTTGAACGCGAGTTCATTGCTGACGTGCTGCGGCAGCACCAAGGCAACGCGGTGCGGACAGCAAAGGCCTTAGGCATTAGCCGTCAAATGCTGCAGAAGAAAATTAAAGATTACGGACTGCGGGACCGTTCTGAGTAGCCTGGTATTGTCCTGCAAGAAAGGCCATACACATCCCTCATGTCTGCCGTCAAATCGCCGGTGGCTCAGCTTCCGCCAATCCTTATTGGCGAGCATCCGTTGATGAAGAAAATTGACGCTATCGTACGTCAAGTCGCGGGCACGGATACAACAGTGCTCATTACCGGAGAAAGCGGCACGGGGAAGGAGCTGATTGCCCGAGCTTTGCACAGCGGCAGTTCCCGTCGGGGACAGCCGTTCGTGCCAGTGAACTGCGCCGCCATTCCAGAAGAGCTCTTGGAGAGCGAGCTCTTTGGCCATGTGCGTGGGGCCTTCACGGGCGCCCGCAACGCCCGCGCCGGCATGTTTCAACTTGCCGACGGCGGCACGATCTTCCTTGATGAAATAGGAGATATGCCGTTTCTGTTGCAAGCTAAATTGCTGCGCGTCTTGCAAGACAGACAGATCAGGCCGGTGGGGTCGGATCGCGCGCAGAAGATCGACGTGCGCGTTATCGCCGCCACCAACAAAAACCTGGAAAAGGCGGTCGAAAAAGGGGCCTTTCGCGAAGATTTATTCTACCGCCTCCAGGTCATTCCCATTCACGTCCCGCCGTTACGGGCGCGCCGATCGGATATTCCCTTGTTGCTGCAACACTTCCTGGAAAAGACCAACCGTAAATACGCCCGCTGTATTCAACTCACACCAGAAGCCATGGTGCATCTCTGGGAGTACGATTGGCCAGGCAACGTCCGAGAGTTGGAGAACATTATTGAACGACTGGTCGTGTTAAGCGAGACAGGCGCGATCGGTGTTGAGCATCTGCCCTCCTCCATTAGGGCCTTCATTTCTGAAAAAAAGATCCCCACGCCAACCCTCGACGGCGGGGACTTGAATCTCCAACGCGCGGTCGAACTCTTCGAAAGCCGTCTCATTGACGAAGCTCTACGGCGCACGAACGGCAATCGATCGGCGGCGGCGCAAATGCTCGGCGTCAAGCGCACAACCTTGTTGAGCAAACTGCGCAAAAAGAAAACCGCAGACGCTTTACTTCCCTCTCTCAGTGCGAAAGAATCTCCCGTTTTCAAATAAGGAGGGCCTATGAACCTGGAAGAACTGGCGCGGCGTGTTCAAATCCTGGAAGATATGGAAGCCATTAAAAAGCTGAAAGCCCGCTACACCAATTATTGTGACAACGGCTACGACCCCGACGGCATTGCCTCTTTATTCACCGAAGACGCCGTGTGGGATGGCGGCTTGTTCGGCAAATGCGAAGGCCGTGAAGCGATCCGCAAGTTTTTTCAAGGCGCATCCAAACTCCTGCCATTTGCTCTCCATTACGTCATGAATCCCATCATTGAGGTGCATGGCGACTCCGCTACAGGGTCCTGGTATTTGTTCCAGACCTGTACTTTTGCCGAAGGCAACCAGGCGGTGTGGGGCGCTGCTCGCTACCAGGAAGAATATGTGAAGCGTAATGGGCAATGGCTGTTCAAACACCTCAAAGTCGTTTCCTCGTTCTGGACCCCCTTTGACCAGGGCTGGGCAAAAAAGCAATTTATTCAAGAATAGCTCTGAGCTGGGAGCTCCTGGCTCTTAGGACTAGGGGACAAAACTTCCCATGGCATACGGCGAGGTGTCATTGCGAGCGGAGCGAAGCAATCTTTGTTTTTGTCAGGGAGTGCTTCGTCGCCTGTGGTTCCTCGCCATGACAGGCGTCCTCTCTTGTCTAAGGGTTTTGTCTCAAAGTCCTTAGTAGAAAAGGATGCACACTAGCCAGTGACCTGCAGCTTGTGTATTTTGCTGTCTGGCTCATAGCGAAAAGCTAAGAGCTGAAAGCTTATAGAGGAGGGCTATGAATGCTCAAACCCATCATTTCTGCTGATTCCCACATTACAGAGCCGCCCGGCACGTATGTGGACCGCATTGATAAGAAATATAAAGACACCGCGCCGCATCTGGTGCGAGATGAGAAGAAGGGCGACCTCTTCATCATCGAAGGGCTGAATCAACCGATCCCTATGGGTCTGGTGGCTGCGGCTGGGAAGAAGGCCGAGGAGCTGCGCACCTTCGGCGTGAAGTTTGAAGAGATGCACAGAGGCGGATGGGACCCACAGGCGCGTCTCGCTGAACAGGACAAAGACGGGATCGCCGCGGAAGTCATTTATCCCACCGTGGGCATGCTGCTCTGCAATCACCCAGACTTCGATTACAAGAAGGCGTGCTTTGACGCCTACAATGAATGGGTGGCGGAGTACTGCTCGGCCTATCCGAACCGTCTCATTGGCCTGGGCCAGACCGCCATGCGCTCCGTCAATGAAGGCATTGAAGATCTGCGCAAGATGAAGGCCCTGGGGCTCAAAGGCGTAATGATGCCGGGGAACCCGGCCCTTGCCGATTATGACGACCCCATGTACGACGCCTTTTTCCAAGCCGCCATTGATTTGCAAATGCCGCTCAGCTTTCACATTCTGACGAGTAAAGGCGATGTGGTCGGCGCGCCGCCGCGAGGACCGAAGCTGAACGGTTTTATGTCGATCATCCGCGGTTGCCAGGACATTATGGGCACGTTTATCTTGGGCGGCGTGTTTGAGCGCAACCCCAAGCTCAAGATCGTCTGCGTGGAAGCGGACGCCGGCTGGGCTCCGCACTATATGTACCGTATGGACCACGCCTACGATCGCCATCGTTATTGGTTGACCGCCGGCAAACTGTCCAAGATGCCAAGTGAGTACTTCCGTGAGCACATTTACCTGACCTTCCAGGACGATTGGGTGGCGTTCAAGATGAAGAATCTGTGCAATCCGCGCCGTTTGCTGTGGGCGAATGACTTTCCTCATAGCGACTCTACCTGGCCGCATTCGCAGGAGTTGTTGGCAAAGCACACGGCGGATCTTACGGAAGAAGAGAAAAACTGGATTCTCCACGATAACGTGGCGGAGTTGTATAACCTGGCGATCTAACGACGATTCGCATACGGTTCCATACTGCCAGAGGGGCACGGCGCGCCGTGCCCCTACGCTCTTTTTTTTATGACCAATAACCTTCCTCTCTCTGGCGTTCGCATTGCCGACTTTACGTGGGTATGGGCCGGCCCGTTTGCTACCCTGCAACTGGCGCATCTTGGGGCGGAGGTGATCCGGATCGAGAGCCAAAATCGCATCTGCGTCACCCGCCGGCTGCCGCCGTTCGCTGACGGTCAGAGCGGCGTCAATCGCAGCGGGTACTACAATCAGTTCAACCAGGGAAAACTGTCTGTGAGCTTGAATTTCAAACAGCCAGAAGCGATTGAGATCGCCAAGAAACTGGTCGTCGTCAGTGACGTCGTCGCGGAAAATTTCGCCGCGGGCGTGATGGACAAACTCGGGCTCGGCTATGAGGCGCTCAAGATGATCAAGCCGGACATCATTATGATTTCCATGTCCGGTTACGGCGCTGTCGGTCCGGAGAGCAGTTACGTCTCCTACGGTCCGGCACAAGCCCCGTTGAGCGGGCTTTCGTCCCTCACCGGGTTTCCGGACTTCCCCCCCATGCATGTTGGATTTTCCTATGGCGACCCCAACGGGGGCCTCCATGGAGCCTTCGCTATTTTGGCGGCGCTCATGCACCGGCAACGCACAGGCGAGGGGCAGTATATAGATATGTCACAGATGGACACTTCCATCGCTCTTCTCGGTGAAGGCGTTATGGCGCAAGTTATGAACGGCGCGCCGCCGCCGCGCACCGGCAACCGTGATCCTCACATGGCGCCTCACGGACTGTTCCATTGCAAAGGCGAAGATCGGTGGGTCAGTATTGTCGTCGCCAATGAAGACGAATGGCGGCGTTTCTGCGCCGTTATGAACAAGCCGGAGTTAGCAATGGACCCACGGTTCGCCACTCTGACCGCGCGGAAACAGCATGAGGATGAATTGGAAGCTCTGATCACCGCTTGGACCGAGACGTTGTATGCTGAAGACGTCGCGGCGCAGCTGCAAGCTGCTGGAATCGCGGCTTATCCTGCGCTGACCAACAAGGAACTCGCGGAAGATCCCCATCTGCAACAGCGTGGTTTCTTCGTCGAACTACCGCATCCTGAAGTCGGCGTCCGGCGGCATGCTGGTCTGCCGTGGGTGTTTTCGGATACGCCATGCTGTGTGCGCCGCCCGGCTCCCTGCCTTGGCCAAGACACGGACGAGGTGATGCAGCGGGTTCTCGGATACTCTCAAGCGGATGTCGCCGCACTGAAGGTAAAAGGCGTTCTTGTCTAATGAATAAAGGATAAGATGATGAGCAGGCAACAGGCAGCGGGAAAAATGTCTTCCATTTGCGCCTTTTCACCTTGCATCATCCTTCTTTTCTTCCTTGCCCTCGCCGCTGTTCCAGCGACGGCGCAACAATTTGGCCCGTCAATAGGTTGGGCCATACAGATTACTGGTATGGTGCAGGTCGAGCCTGGGCCGAATGTGGTGACGTTAGGAGTGAAAAAAGACAAGATTCGCTTTCTCATCAATGATGTTTACAGCAGAGATAGAAACTTTTACCCAGGTCAGTTTTTCGCCGAGATGCGGAATCGCACCCCGAATGTTGAAGTGAGAGGTCCGGAGGAACTGTTAGAAATGCTGATAAAAGAAAGACCAAGCAAACGCGTGCTCAAGCTTATGGGCGTGTACTATCTCGACTCTCATACCCTCCTGCTCCACGCCATTACCCCCCTCCGCGATACTCCGAAGGAGCAGTTTTAGAGGTGAGACAAAGACAGGAGGCGGAGCTCGCTCCCCCCTTCTCTGTCTTCGTCTCTCCTTCGAGAGGATTCTGTCATGAAAAACTCTTGGAAGGCTTCCCTATCGCAGAAGATCGAAACGGAATTCGGAGATTCCGCTCAGGCGATAGCGTTGAGGAATCTTGGTGCTCTTGGAGACGCGCTAGCCCCACACCTTCAGCAACACCAAGAGTTGGCGTGGCGCACATTTCATGCGATCATGTTGGCCTTCAGGTGCTCAAGCGCTGGACCTACATCTGCGACTACTACCGTGGCAAAGCAGGTCGCTCGTCAACTCCTCCGTTGGCGACCATGTGGCGAACGTTGATGGATGGCGCGAGATCATCAATGGTATTAATCGCTCCGCCAACGGGCTTAAGGCGATCCGCGCCAAGATAGAAGAGCAAACGGCATAGTTTTAGCCTCTAGCTATCCAGGCGTCTGTAAGGGTTGCTCTGGAAGATGTAAGTAAGAGCCGAACCGGGCGCGCACCGCATCGCCGCCCGGTGGCGGTTGGCAATGAAGTCGAAGGGCCGCGTTTGGGCGGCTCGCGGCGCGCTTGAGCGTTAAGGCTGTAGAAAAACTCGTTATTCTCTGGCCGAGCTCGTTCTCTGCTTTCTTGTCTACAACTGCGGTTGCCGTTTATGCCACTCTGTCGCCTGTTCGTACGCATGACCAGCCTGCATCACCAGCCCCTCTTCCCCGTGGCGACCCACCAGCTGCAAACTGATCGGCAGCCCTTCCGCGCTAAACCCACATGGTATGGAAATCGTCGGGCTGCCAGTCAAATCGAATGGCGCCGTCATCCGCAGCAGCTCACGCGAACTCTCACGCGAGAGGACCGCTGTGGGCGAAAATTGCGACAGCGGCATTGGCAGCACCGACATCGACGGGCATAGGAGCAAGTCTATTTTTTGGAAGAGGTCGTCAAGCGCCCGGCGGATGAACTGGCGTCGCACCGTAGCATCCACATATTCAATCCCGTTCACCTTGACGCCTTCTTCTAAAAATGAGCGAAATGTTGGTCCGTAGTCATTCGCTTTGGTTGGGAAGAATTGCTTATGCGCCGCCGCAGTCTCCGCCGCACAGATGGAAAACCAGTCATTGAGATCCTGATCGTTGACGGAGAACTTTACTTCTTGAATTTCAGCGCCGAGATCCTTGAGTACGGCAGTCGTCGCCAATACCGTTTTGCTCACCTGCGGATCGACGTTCTTTGTGCAGTAGTCTTGATCGACGCCAATACGAAGCCCTTTGACGCCGTTGTACACCATGTCAAGGTAATCGCGAACAGTCTCGCGTCGCGTGGTCGGATCTTTAGGATCAAAACCGGCGATCACCCGCAACATCGCGGCGGCGTCAGCGACACGGCGCGTCATGGGACCAATGTGATCCAAGGACTCGCCCAACGGAAACACTCCATAACGGCTCACTTTGCCATAGGTCGGTTTCACGCCCACAATGCTGCAACACGCGGAGGGAAAACGAATCGAACCGCCGGTATCAGACCCCAGCGAGCCAAAACAGAGTGACGCCGCCGTAGCGACGCCGGAACCGCTCGAGGACGCGCCAGGCCAGCGATCCGCCGCCCAGGGATTCACCGGAGGATGGATAGTCGGATGATACCCGGCCAGGGCGAACTCTGTCATGCCTAATTTGCCTAGCAGCACGGCGCCGGCGGCATTCAACTTCTCAACGACCGTGGCGTTATAGTCTGGTTTCCAATCCGCAAGAATCTTGGACGCGCAGGTTGTGCGGACGCCTTTGGTGTAACACAAATCCTTTACCGCAATTGGCACGCCGTGTAATGGACCCCGATAGGCTCCCTTGGTAATGTCCTGCTCAGCCGCACGCGCCTGCTGCAACGCCAGCTCCGCGGTGACGGTCAGATAGCTGTAGAGTGTGCCGTCATACGCGGAAATGCGATCAAGCATCGCTTGGGTGAGTTCCACCGGAGATACTTCCCTCTTTTTGATCAGCCCTGCCACTTCCATCAACGGTTTCGTGCAGAGTTCAGCGACGCTGGCCATACATGTTCCTCCTTTATGAGCAATCAGTTCTCAGCTATCAGCAGTCAGCCGCAGAGAAAAGCCCTCAAGCACTCCCCTGCTGCTCACAGGCGCAAGATCGCTCCTTGTGCTTCCAACCGTTTTTGCAGCAGCTTCACCTCCACTTGTTTTGGTCCAACATGGTTCCGCACTGCGAGCGCCGCCGCCACACCCGCTGCTTCTCCTGTAGCCATGCAGGGAGGGATTTCTTTCGTGGCATGATGCACCCGATGATCGACGGAAATGCAGCGGCCAGTCACAAGCAGATTGGAGAACTCTTTCGGCAGAAGTGAACGATAGGGAATGTAGTACAACGCCTCGTATTTGGTCCAATGACCAGTAATGGCGATAACATCGTCACAAGGTGTATCGATATCATCACGGCCAAGCATATACTCGCCGACTAAACGACGGCTCTCGGTAATGCCGATCTGATCAGCGATATGGCAGAGATGGGCGGTGTTGAACCCCGGAATTTCTCTGCGCAACCTGTCTACTTCTTCCATAACACGTCTGCGGCATTCCAGTTCAGCGTACGTCAGGTCGTCTGGATTGGTCGCATCAATTTTGCGGGTCACCCGCTCCGTCGCGCCCCAGGGCAATAACACTCTGCCTTCGCCAATGGTATGGAAAAACCAACC
>DATLYA010000236.1:0-21591 GCA_035575235.1 Candidatus Methylomirabilota bacterium | reverse complement strand
TCCGACGCCCGCGCGGCTTCCCCGGCGAGTTGCAGTAAATCGCGCACCTCATCGCCGGTCGGGGGAGGAACTCCTAATTCAGCGGCAAATCCAGCAAACCATTCTTTGGCGTTCATAGTGCTTGTTGTTAGCATTGAATGTATTAAGTGTCTGCTCCCTTTCTTAGACCGGTGGAAACCTGCACCCGTACCGCGTTGAGCCGGATGCTGACGCGCCTGTGTCCCTTTCGTCCAGGAGAGTCAAGGCGGTTTTCTGAACCGCCTTGAACCTTGATTGCCGCGCGTTCTCCGGCTATGGTCGCGGCTCTGCGCTATTGACGCAGAGCGCCGCGCATTGGCCATGAAAGTCCGCGCTATCGAAGAAGACTCGTCCAACCCTCCGCTCCCGCACGCGCCTGCGTCGCCGTTTCGTGCGCCGGGATTTCGGCGCTATTGGCTCTCTCAACTGTGCGCCATTTTTGCCTCGCAAATGCAGGGCGTGGCGATTGGCTGGCAAGTCTATGATATGACCCAGCGCCCATTAGATCTTGGCTTTGTCGGTCTCGCGCAGTTTCTTCCAGTTTGCCTGCTGGCGTTGGCGGCCGGACAGGTGGCGGATCGCTATGACCGCCGCCGGATCTTCGTGGGCTGTCTAGGATTAGAGATGCTCTGTGCTCTCTTATTGTTAGTGTTGACGCTCATGGGGAATCGGGAAGTACTCTGGATCTTCGCTGTTCTCGTCCTGGCCGGTGTCGCGCGGGCGTTTCAATTTCCTGCTACCGCCGCCTTGCTCCCCAATCTCGTGCCGACGACGCAGTTTGCCAGCGCGGCGGCGTTAACTTCATCGGCGCGACAGGCGGCCTCTATTATCGGTCCAGCCGTAGGCGGTCTGCTGTACGCTGTCGGCCCAGGGATGGTGTACAGCTCCTGTGTAGGATTACTTGTGGCGGCGGCGCTGCAAGCGACGTGCATTCACAGGAGGGGCGGCGGCGCTGCGCGCAAAGCCGTCACGTGGTCCTCTGTTGTCGCGGGCGTGGCGTTCATTCGTGCGCATCCGATCGTGCTTGGCGCTATCTCGCTCGACCTGTTTGCGGTGTTGCTTGGCGGCGCGACGGCGCTCCTGCCGATTTACGCCCGCGATATTTTGCTGGTGGGCCCCTGGGGACTCGGCTTGTTACGCAGTGCTCCAGCGATTGGAGCGCTCGGTATGGCGGCGCTCTTAGCGCGGCGCCCCATTCGCTCGCAGATGGGACCGGTGTTGTTCGCCACGGTGGCGGTGTTTGGGGCAGCGACCATCGGTTTTGCACTGTCGGAGCAATTGTGGTTGTCAATAGTGATGCTCGCCGTCCTTGGCGCCTCGGATATGGTGAGTGTCGTCATCCGGCGTGTTATCGTGCAAGTCTCCACGCCGGATGAGATGCGCGGCCGCGTGAGCGCCGTGGAATCGGTTTTTATTGGCGCTTCAAATGAGTTAGGAGAGTTTGAGTCCGGCGTAACCGCCGCCTGGCTCGGCGTCGTTCCGGCGGCGGTGCTCGGCGGTGTAGGCACGCTTGTGGTGGTGCTGTGTTGGGCGCAGCTATTTCCACAATTACGCCAGGTTGATACGTTAGCAGAGTAGTGAGTACGAGCACCGAGTGCTGGAAAAACTAGAACCAGGAAAAAATGGAACACTGGGAAGGGGGCAGCTGCCATGCGCGCAACGACAAGACTCCGACAGATGCTGAATGAACCCGGTATTATTGTGGCGCCCGGCGCTTACGATGGCGTTTCCGCCCGTTTGATCGAACGTCAGGGTTTCAAAGCCGTGTACATGACCGGCGCGGGCGCGGCGGCGTCGATGTTGGGACAACCTGATGTTGGTCTCACCACGTTGACGGAGATGGCGACGCATGCCGGACACATCGCCAGTTGTATTTCCTTGCCGCTCATTGCCGACGCCGATACTGGTTATGGCAATCCTCTCAACGTGATCCGCACTGTGCGTGAGTACGAGCGGGCCGGCGTGGCCGCCCTACATTTAGAAGATCAGGTGTTCCCTAAAAAATGTGGACACATTGCGGGAAAAGCCGTGATCCCGGCGAAAGAGTTCGCGGAAAAAATCCGCGCCGCCTCTGAGAATCGCACCGACCCGGAGTTCGTGATTATTGCGCGCACCGACGCCCGGGCGGTCAACGGCATAGACGACGCCATTGAACGCGGGCTGCTCTATCAGGAAGCCGGCGCCGATGTGATCTTTGTCGAAGCGCCGACGAGCCGAGAGGAAATCGAGCGGGTAGCGCGGGAGATCAAGGCTCCGCTGTTAAGCAATCAGGTGCCGGGAGGAAGGACACCCGGCCTGACTGTCTCTGAACTCGAAAAACTTGGGTACAAGCTCGTCATTTTTCCAGTCGTCGGTCTTATGGCGGCGACGCTGGCGATCGAAAAGGCGTTAGCGCAACTGAAGGAAACCGGAACCGATTGGCATGACGGCCCCGTGCTCAGTCCGATGGACATCTTCCAACGCGTCGGCATCGATTGGTGGTTGGAGCAGGAGAAAAAATACCGAAGCGTGTGATGTCATGCGTGTTGCATGAAACCTGCTGCGCCGCCTTGCTGGAGAGACAGACTGGTGAGTAGAGCGGGGAGAAACATTTTTCCTCCCCAGACGTTCATAGGCGTCGCATGGATAGTAGCGGCCTCGTTCCCGCTCAGCTTCCCCTGCACGTTCCGCCGGTTCACCGCTCTTTTCCCGCACGCAAGAGGAAAGAGCGGAGGTTACGCCAACATCTTTTGCGCGCCCTTGACGAGTTCTTCCGCACTCTTGCCAAGGTCAAGTCGTTCGGGAACGGCTCTGCCGCGCTCCACCGCCGGACGCGCTCTGATCGCGTCTATCCATCGTTGCAGATTCGGCAGCCCGTCAATGCTCACGCCGGACCATTTATAGGTATGCACCCAGCTCCAGTTGGCGATGTCGGCGATGGAGTAGTTGTCATTCGCCAAATACTCGTGCTTTTGTAATTGTCGTTCCAGCACTTCAAACAAACGGCGGCATTCGCGCTGGTAGCGTTCAATCGCATAGGGGATCTTCTCCGGCGCATAGCGGAAAAACACATTGGCCTGCCCCATCATAGGGCCAATACCGCCCATCTGAAACATGAGCCACTGGATCACTCGTGAGCGTCCCTTTTCATCACGCGGCATGAGCTTGCCAGTTTTCTCCGCGAGGTAAATGAGAATCGCGCCAGACTCGAAGACAGGAAAGTCGCCACTGTCATGATCAATGATGGCGGGGATGCGGCCATTGGGGTTGATCTTGAGGAACCATTCTTCTTTCTGCTCGTTTTTCGTGAGGGCAATAGGCCGCACCGTGTACGGCAGACCGAGTTCTTCAAGCGCAATCGAGGCTTTCCAGCCGTTCGGCGTAGCGGCGGTGAATAGTTCAATCATGTATAACTCCTTTGGGCGACCACAGGGGGTCGCCCCTACGAGGAAACGCAAATCGGAGCGTGTCCTCCATGTAGCTTTACACGGACTGCAAGCGTGGAAACAATCGCAACGCGTTGCCACGCTCAATGGCGGCGCGGTCCTGGGCGCTGAAGCCGTCGTACGCGTTCAGTCCTTTGACTGTGGCGTCGGTGATCGGTTCAGGCGCGAAGGGCCAATCGCTGCCAAAAAGAATATGAGAAGAATCAATGAGCTCTTGCAATGACCGCAGCGCATAAGGGACGGCGGACAGCGCCGTGTCATAGTAGAGTTGTTGCAAATAAGCGATCGCTCCTTTGGGAGCTTTTTCCCCTAACCCTGGCTGCATGCCGCTGAACAGCGCAATGCGCCACGCCAGATACGGCGCAGCGCCGCCGGCATGCGAGAGAATGAACGCAATGTCCGGATACTTCTCCAGCGCGCCGCTGTAGATGAGATTCGTCACCGCTCGCGTCGTGTCGAAAATAAAGTCGATGAGCGGAGCCGGTAGGGTGAGTTTGGGAACAGTGTAGCCCGGCGGTATATTGGGGTGGATAAAGACCACAGCTTTGCGCCGGTGCAGCTCGGCGTACACTGGCTCGAACTCTGCGTCGCCTTGATACTGTTCGCCGATACTGGCGAGCAGGACGATGCCGTCGAATTTCAGCGTGTCCAGGACATATTCGATTTCGCGCAGGGCGGCGTCAATATCGGGAAGCGGGATCACGCCGAACGCGCCGAACCGTTTTGGGTGATCGCTGACGATCCGTGCAGACAGCTCGTTACAGCGTCGCGCTAGCTCCCTCGCGAAGGCGCGGTCGCCAAAGTACACCCCCGGCGCTGAGAACGACGTGATTGCAGTGGCGATGCCGTGCCGGTCCATGAGGTCAAGCGTGGTCTCCACGGACCAGGTGGGGAACTTGACGCGTCCGACCGTGGTGACGCCGACGTCGGCTAGGGCGTTGACGTACTCCGCCGGCAAAATGTGGTGATGAACGTCAATACGATGAGGTGCGGCCGCCATAATGAGCTTCCCTCCTTTTTACGGCTTTTCTATGGATGTCATTCTGAGCCGGAGTCTAGCGCAGGAGAAGAATCTCGTGTAGCGACAGACCTTTCATGAAATGCTTCAACCTGCGGCTTCAGAATGACAAACCCCTTACAATTTGTGCAGTGGAGTAGCAGGGCTGATCATCTTTCGGTGCGGGCGATGACTTTGATTTCGACCAGCCCTCCCGGGATCGCCAGTTCGGTGACGCCGATTGCTGTCCACGCCGGATACGGCTCCTGCATGTAGCGATCCTTGACTTTCATGAACACAGGAAGATTCTTGCGCAAATCGACATGAAACGTGGTCATCTCGATCACGTCGGCAAAAGAAAGACCAGCGGTGGTGAGAACCGATTTGAGCGATTCGAACGCCTGGGTAAATTGCGTCTCAGGGTCGGCTGAGGCTTTTCCATCCGGACCAACGCCAATGACGCCAGAGCAGTACAGTCGGTTGCCGTCTTTCACTGCCGGGGCAAAGTGAAACTGATCGTAATACTGCTCCATGCCTTTCGGAATGACCACAGCACTTTTATCCATATGTCTATCCTCCTCCTGGGCTGTTTAGCGTGCTCAGCGTCCCTATGCTAGCCGTATCCTCCTGGCAGACAAGCGCCTCTCTTGGGTGTATGACGCATGTGCGGTAGACGAGGAGACGAAACCGAGAAGGAGGAAAATTGACGCATGGCGACTGGAACAACTCCCTGCGGGATCGCAATCCCGCAGACGTTTGTCAACCCGCAGAGCGATTTGCCGTTAATCCGTGACTTTGTCAGGAAAGCCGAAACACTGCCCTACGACAGCCTCTGGGTGCAAGAGCAAATTCTGACCGACTATGCGCTGTTGGAGCCGGTTGCGCTGCTGAACTATGTGGCAGCGTTAACCTCAAAGCTGCGGCTGGGGACATCCGTCCTTTTACCGGTGATTCGCAATCCTGTCCAATTAGCGAAAGAACTTGCGACGCTCGATCAACTAAGCCAGGGACGGTTGATTGTTGGCGTGGGCGTCGGCGGTCCGCATGCGCGTGAAGCCGTCTTCGGCGTTCCCAGTGAGCACCGCGCACGCCGGTTCGTTGAGAGTCTGCAAGTGATGAAAGCGCTGTGGACGCAGCCGCGGGCGACCATGAGCGGCAATTTCTGGCGGTTCGAGAATGTGCCGATGGAGCCCAGACCACTGCAACAACCGCATCCGCCCATCTGGTTTGGCGCACGCACGGAAATAGGCATTAAGCGCGCGGTGCGCCACGGCGACGGCTGGATGGGCGCGGGGTCGTCTTCGTCGGCGGATTTCGTGCAGCATGTGGAATGGCTGCGCCGCTTCCTTGCTGCGGCCAACCGTGACCCGGCGACATTCCCGATTTCTAAGCGCGTCTATCTGGCGGTGGATGACAACAAGAGCCGCGCGGAACAACGCTTACGCGAATGGTTCGGGCGACGGTACTTGAATGCAGAGATGGCGACGCAGGTGTCAATCTGGGGGGGCCTGCAAGAGTGCCTGGACAAGCTCGGCGAGCTGGTGCGCGCGGGCGCGCAGCATTTACTGCTGAATCCCGTGTTTGACGAAATGGAGCACATGGAATTGCTTGCCCGCGAGGTCGTGCCTCGACTGTAAGCTGATGCTGTTTGGCCTTTGCCGTGCTGGAAGGGCTTTGGGGCCCTTCTCGCTTGATAGGGCAGGAGGAGGGTAGCAAGTAGACGGTTTCGTCTTTACCGCAGCGTCACTCTTCCCTTCGGCGTATCAAGAATAGCAACAAGCCCTGGCGCGGCGGCTTGATGGATATCCAGTGTCACTCCAAGTGCATCTAAGATCGGCCGAACCGTTTCTGGCCGTGGATGTTCGCCATAAAGTTCAACGAGCGTGCAGCCTAGCGGGGAAGTTTTCGCCGGGTGACGATCAGTCCGCCACTCGATAAGCACCGGCACAAGCCAATCGCCTAACGGTCGTGGCGGAATCGCCAGCCGCCACTCAATGCGCGAACCATCCGGCAGGGTGCGGCTCATCGGCGTAATCGCGCCGACGTGATAACCTAAACGCCGAGCGTTCTCGATCTGCTGCTCAAGATTCGTCGCCTTGGCGAGCCAGGTGATGAGCCGTGGTCCCGTATTGGAGTCAAGGTCAAAAGGTCGCGGCGTGAGCGGCGGCGGTTGCTCTGGGTCGGGGCCGATGATTTCCAGGTAAGATGTATCACTTAACGAAAGCAAAGCGTTATGAGTGCCGATGCCGGTATGCTTGCCGCCCATAGCCGGGCGTACGCCAAGGCGTTGTGCAAGGTCTTCTACTGCTTTATGGACATCCGGGACCGCGTAAACGATATGGTCAAGCATGACATTCCCTCCTTTCAATGCCTGCACGAATGAAGCAGGATAAAATTTCCGCCGAGGCGGTGCTACTCCGGGAAAAAAGGGGGCTGCACGGCGTAGGAACCTCTGCCATACTGCCCGAAAAAGGACATTACTATGCCACAGACATCAGCAGACTGCACCATTGGTATGCTCATCTTTCCCCGTATGACGCAACTTGATTTCACCGGACCCTTTGAGGTGTTCGCGAGAGTTCCAGGAGTAAAAGTTCATGTGCTATGGAAGGCGCTTGAACCGGTGGTGAGCGATACCGGCCTGGCAATTTTGCCAACGACAACGCTCGATGAATGTCCGGATCTGGACCTCATCTGCATTCCTGGCGGCCCTGGGCAAATGGCCATGATGGAAGATGAGCAGATCCTGAGTTTCGTCCGAGAGCAGGGCGCACGCGCCAGGTTTGTGACGTCAGTCTGCACAGGCTCGTTGGTGCTGGGCGCTGCTGGATTGCTGCACGGATACCGGGCGACCACCCACTGGATGTCGCTTGATCAACTCGTCTATTTCGGCGCGACGCCGGTAAAGCAACGCATCGTCATTGATCGTAACCGGGTTACCGGCGGCGGCGTCACCTCAGGCATTGATTTCGGACTGTATGTGGCCAGTCTCATTACTAATGAGCAAATCGCCCGCGCCATACAGCTAAGCATCGAATATAACCCGCAGCCGCCGTTTACCAGCGGATCGCCGGAAGGCGCGGAGCCCGAGATAGTCGCCGCTGTCAAAGAACGCGCCGCGGCGATGCTGCGCGAGCGAGACGCGACGTCGCGACGGGCCGCGCAGCGGTTAGGCTGGGGCGGCTGAAGACGGCAAGTTGCTTTCCTCCAGGGGCAATGTCCCTCGGGAGAGAGGGAGGCGGTTTGCGGATTGACTCCTATGCTTGCCGAAACGTCGGCATCACTTCCTTGGCGAATCGCCGCAAAAACTCTCGGTCATACGGCGCTGAGAGCGCCAGTACAAAATGCTGTACGCCTGCGTCGGCGAACCCCTGAATGCGTCCGCGCACTGCGTCTTTGTCGCCGCGGAGTTGTGAAGCCTGAAGCGACGTGGATCTAACAACTTGTGCAGGATCACGACCCACGCGCTGGCAGATTTTGTCGAAATTCGCATTCAGCTGTTTCGCCTGTTCTGGATCCCCGGCGAAGAAGTCCCACATATCCGCATGGCGCGCCGCCAGAGGTTGGACGACTTGTTGCCCCATGCCGCCAATAAGAATCGGCGGATGCGGCTGTTGGACAGTCTTGGGCGAGAACGGCGCATCTTTGAGCTGATAGTATTTCCCGTTGAAGTTGCTCTTGTCTTGCGTGAAGAGCAATTTGATGACCTGGACGGCTTCAACCAGTTGGTGCGCCCGGCCGCTCGCGGTTGAGAATGGAATGCCGTAGGCCGTGTGCTCGCGCTCATACCATCCCGCGCCGATGCCCAGGATCACACGCCCGTTGCTGACGTGATCAACCGTCGCCGCCATTTTGGCGAGCACCGCGGGGTTGCGGTAGGTGTTGCCAGTGACTAGGAGCCCGACCTTCAGCCGTTTTGTCTGCGCCGCCAGCGCTGACAGTAATGTCCACCCTTCAAAACACGGTCCGTTCGGATCGCCGCCAATAGGAATGAAATGATCGAAGGCGAAGGCCGTATCAAACCCGAGTTCATCGGCCTCGCGCCACACCTGCAGGATATCTGCATAGGTCGTGTGCTGCGGAGAGGTCTGCACGCCAAAACGAAGGGCGCCTGGCGGAGTTGGCGCAGCAGCGGCGGAGCGGGGAGCTACGTAGTGTTTGGTCATGCTCGCTGCGGCGGTTGCGGCGCCAATGATTTTGAGAAAGCGTCTACGCGGCATCTGCTCCTCTTTCATGATCTCCTCCTCAGTCTCACTGAAGAAGACCATCATGGTATGAGAGCAAAGTCAGAGCAATGGCTCTGCGGCCACACAGCGCTTTACTGCGCTAGCCCGGATCGGTACGTTGGATACGTCGGCGACCAGCCGAGTGCTGTTTTGAGCCGCGCATTGCTGCAGCTGAACGACGGGAGGAATGCTGGACCTCCTGCTGTAGGCTGTACACTGCCTGTGATGGCGGCGAGGTGAGCGAAGAGTGCAGCATACGTTACTGGCTGGTCATCAACTACATTGTAGACGCTTTGCGCTGGAGCCTGCTCGGCGGCAAGAACCACGGCGCGCGCCATGTCCGTGACATGAATCAGCGAGAGTCGTCCGCTGCCGTCGCCAGGGAACTGTAACGCGCCCTGACGTGCGGCGTCGCGCCAGGCATTCTCAAGCGTTCCTGGTCCATAGAAGAACCCGCCGCGAAGAATAGACCAGTGCAGAGTCGACTCCTTGACCAGGGCTTCCATATCGTATGTCGATTGCAGCATCGGGTGTGGCAGGAACGGCGCCGTTTCATCCGCAAGAGCAGGGTAACGGTCCTCATACAGGAAAACTGTGCTTTGCTGCACGTAGCGAGAGACGCCCGCCTGGCGACATGCGTTGAGAAGATTCTGAGTTCCCTCGCGGCGGATGCGATCATTCACATCCCAATGTTGTGGCCCGCCGGGCTTAGGAATGGCGGTCGCTAAATGCAGCGCGACATCGCAACTCACCGCAGCGGGGTTCAGGCTGGTTGCATCGAGAATATCGCCGAGCGTGGCTTCTACTCCTATACGTTGAAGTTGCGCCGCCTGCTCTGGTTTCCGGGCGACCGCACGCACCGTATGCCCACGTTCGATTAAACGTGGAACGACGTGACGGCCTAATACGCCAGTGGCTCCAATGACGAGAATGTGCATAGCTATACTCCAATCCTACGAGAGGCGTTCCTCAAGGCTTCTCGGTTTTTATGCCAAAGGAGCGGGAAGCACGAGCCCCTAATGGCGAGGGAGCTGGACGACTCCGAGCTGTTGCAGCAGACCCGAGAGGTCATAGTAAAATTTCTCCCCTAGCATGAATCCGTTGGCAAACGTGATGAACACAGCCAAGCGGAGATCGATATAGCCCGCTGGGTCGCTTCAAGCCCATAAAAGGAACCGACATGACGACCGAGATAGCGTGCTTCGGCAATCATGTCCCCTGTTGTGGTCCAGTGTCGAGCACTGCCTTGGACGGTGACGTCAAACGCCTCCCGCCAGATGCGGTAGTGCCGGCGCGCGCCTTCCCGTCCCCGATAAGTGACGCCAAGCGGCAGATCTGCGAACGCGCATTCAGGATGAAGTGTCGCAAGCGTCTCCTCCAGGCGATGAGCGTTTTCCACCTTGAGTATGGATCCCCACTGGTTGTTGATTTTGTTCAACAAGGCGCGCGAGGTCGTGATCCATATGATCGCCTTCTTTTGGGGAATGGTTTGTGCGGGTACTGTAGGCGCGAGAACTGGCTCTATCAAGAGAACCAGTAATGTAATATGTCGTAGGACTACTTTTCTTCTTTACATAAGTCATGAGTAGAATTGCCTCTTCGCTTGTCTCCGCCTTAGTCGCGTTAGACGCGACGGCGTGCAAAAATTGGCTATAGCGCTGATGAACCCTCAAGAGATAAAACGTCGGGCAGCGCGTTAATTTTCTCGTTTCTCGTCAGAGAATGTCTTTGCTCAAATCATACTGCACCCTCCTTTGGGTGAAGAGCTATCGTTCCTTGTCATAGACGAGCCGACAGGTCGATCGCAACCGGCAACGCCGTGCGCCTCCAGGACGTCAGGTCGTCGTGATAGCGCGGTTGGTATTTGGTGAAGAGCAGCTTTCGCGCTAAGGCGGCTTCTTTCTTGTCCGTCACAATTCGTGCGTGACCGGCAAAATAGGAGCGATTGAGGCGGACTGTCACCTGCGGCGTTTTCTTGAAATTCTTCACCCAATCCGCCTGCTCCTTGTCGCCGGAGAGGAAATAAAGCGTCTGGCCGTGGGCGGCAAACCAGATTTCGATCGTATGCGGGCGACCGGTCACGCGCCCTGTGGTAGTGAGATAGCAGTAGTCGAGATCAACGAATTTATCAAGATTGAGAGACATCTCAGTCTTCTTTCCCGCTCTCAGAGTACAGCCCCGCGCTCGCAGCCGCTAGTGCGTCTGCCGCTCCCTCTCCCTTCAGGGAAGAGAAAAAGGGCGAGGAGCCTTTGAAAAGTGTTTCAAGCTGTTGCATGGTAGACCTTGATCGCCGCCTCCATAAGGCGCGGGCGGCTAAGAATCGGAGTCAACGGAGAAGATTGTACGAGAAGACTTTTCACGAGCATGAGACTTCTCTTTTTCACAATACGATGACAACGGTGTCTTCAGTCATGATGGCAAAGCTGCTCATCGACACTATTGCCTCTCCGATCGGCGCTCTCCTTCTGGTTGCGGACGGGAAATCGCTTTGTGCGCTTGAGTATGCCGATTGCGCGCAACGGATGAGGAAGTTGCTCCAGGGACGTTACGAAAACATCCGCTGGCAAGAGGCCTCCGATCCGTGCGGTTTTAGCAGCGTGTTACGAGCGTACTTTGAGGGGGAGATGAACGCGATCGATCATATTCCGATCAATCCTGGGGGGACTGTGTTTCAGCGGCAGGTGTGGTCTGCGCTCCGTACAATTCCGTCGGGAGCGGTCCTGACCTATGGCGAGATGGCGGCGAAACTTGGGCGTCCTACCGCGTATCGGGCGGTCGGCACGATCAATGCGCTGAACCCCATCGCGATCGTTGTTCCCTGTCATCGCCTGGTCGGCGCCAATGGCGCGCTGACCGGCTATGCTGGAGGGCTTGAGCGGAAACGCTGGCTGTTGGAGCACGAGGGCGTCGATCGGCGCAAAATTTTTCTTTGACCTTGTTCCCTCTTCTCAGGTACAATCCCGCCGTTCAGATCACCAGGCCACAAGGAGGGACTCATGGCTTGGCCTGTGCGGCATAAATTGGTGGGACTGCTCGCAGTAGGCAGCGCGATTAACTATGCCGACCGCGTGAACATTTCGGTGGCGGCGCCGACGATGATGGCGTCACTGGGCTGGGATGAGGCGCATTTCGGCGTGATCTTCTCCGCCTTCCTTGCCGGGTATGGGCTTTTGCAAATTCCTGGCGGCATTCTCGCTGATCGTTGGGGCGCAAAATACGTTCTTGTCTGGGCGTGTGTTGGCTTTTCTCTGTTTACGGCGCTCACGCCGCTAGGCGGTGCTGCGTTTGGTCTCATGCTTGCGCTCCGCTTCCTCGTTGGCTTGTTCGAGTCCGTGACCTTTCCCGCGTATGCGTCGCTCAACTCGCGCTGGATTCCGCGCGCGGAATTCAGTCGGGCGCAAACCCTGAGCCTCTCTGGCGTCTACATCGGGCAAACCCTCTCGTATCCGGTGACCACCTGGATCGTGCTGACCTTTTCTTGGCCAGTCGCGTTCTATTTTAATGCTCTTCTGGGCGGTCTCTGGTTGCTCGCATGGCTGGCGTATGCAGCGAACACCCCCGCCGAACATCCCAGGGTAAGCGCCGCCGAACTGCAAGACATTAAAGCTGGGCTTACTGCTCGCTCCGACGCCTCTGCGTCGTTCTGGCAGGTGCTGAAAGAACCCCAAGTGCTGTTTCTTGCCCTTGCCTATCTGTGTTTGGTTTATGGCTTGTGGATGATCGTGTTCTGGACGCCGACGTATATGGTGAAAGGCCGAGGCTTTTCCATGCAAACAATGGGATGGATTGGCATGATTCCGACCTTCGCCAGTTTTGTCGGGCTCATCAGCGGCGGTGTGCTTTCCGACTGGTTGTTACGCTCCGGTTTCAGTGTGCGTTTCGCTCGTGCGCAGGGCCCCGCCCTGTGTATTGCCGCAGCAGTTCCCTTTCTTATCGCTACCGCGCTCGTCCCGTGGGCCTGGGTGTCCATTGTCTGTCTCACGCTGTACCTCTACCTCGCCAATGCCGCAGGCGGCGGATTTTGGTCTGCGCCACGAGAATTGAATCCTCATCAGGTGGGCGTCATTTCCGGAGTGATGAACTGCGCGGGCAATCTCGCCGGCTTCTTTGGTCCGCTGAGCGCTGGATTTTTCGTGACTGGCTCCGGCAGTTGGGCGTTGCCGTTCCTCGTGGCCTCCGGCGTCGCTTTTGTCGCCTTCCTGGTTTTTTACTTTTTTGTTGTCCCTAAGCCCATGCGGGAGGAGGCGACCCTCTTGCATCCTGCACCGCGTGAAGCAAGAGGCTGAGCGACCCTGGCAAGAGAATAGACGGGTTTGAGGAAGCGGTCAGCAATGCCTATCCCCCTTCCTAATGCTATCCCTTCAGAGAAACAGGACTTGCTGCGCCAGACGGTGGAGGCGTTAGCTGCGGTGCATGGCGTAGTCGCCGTCGCGCGTGGCGGCTCATATGCGCGCGGGGCGCGCACCATGCGCACTCAGACCTGGATCTTGGGGTGTATTATGCCGAAGCTGCGCCGTTTCCCATCGCGGACATTCGTCGTGTGGCGCAGCAGTACTCTGACGGCGACCCTCCAATCGTGGCTGATTTTTACGAATGGGGTCCCTGGGTCAACGGCGGCGCCTGGATTCACACCGCCGTGGGGAAAGTCGATTTCTTGTACCGCAGTTTTGAGCACGTCGAGCAGACCATTCAGGAGGCGCAGCAGGGAATTATCTCTCACGACTATGACCAACAACCTCCGTTCGGCTTCTACAACGTCATCTATTTAGCCGAGACCCATATCTGCCTTCCGCTTTTTGATCCACACGCGGCTCTCGCGCGGCTCAAGCAAGCAGTGGCGGTGTATCCGCCAGAGTTGCAACAGGCCATTGTCGTCAGGACACTGTGGGGCGCTGAGTTCACTTTTCTCTTTGCGCGGAAGTTCGCCGCGGTTGGCGATGTGTACAACACGGTTGGTTGCCTGTCACGCCTCTCCGGCTACCTGACGCAAGCGTTGTACGCTCTGACCTCAAGTTACTTCATCAGCAATAAAGGAGCGTTGGAGACACTCTCGCAATGTCGACTCTATCCCCCCGACTATAGCGCGCAGCTGTCTCAAATCCTAGCGCATCCTGGACGCACGGAAGAACAACTGTCCGTGACGGTCAACAAGCTCCATACGTTGTGGCAAGAGGTAGTGAATCTGGCTGGAGCCTTATATGCGCCAAGGTATCCGCTACGATTTTAGGAAATTCCTCAGCTCCGTCAGCGTCTCCTCCGGCGCTTCCTCGGCAAGGAAATGACCGCACGGCAACGCTTTGCCGGTGACATTAACCGCCCGCTCCCGCCAGACGGCTGGAACATCATAGTTCTTATGAAGAAACCCCTTCTCTCCCCATAACGCCAACACTGGACAGGCGAGCTTGCGATCGAGATCCGCCTCATCATGCGTGAGATCAATCGTCGCAGCAGCGCGGTAATCTTCACACGTGGCGTGAATCGTCGCCGGATCACGGAAACAACGCAGATATTCGGCGAACGCTTCGGGGGTGATCGCCTGCGGCTTGAGTCTGCCGATGCCCAACAGCGAGTTGAGATAGAACTCAGGATTCCCGCCGATCAGCGTTTCCGGGAACGGCGCTGGCTGGATAAGAAAGAACCAGTGATAGTACGCCGTGGCCAGCGTTTTATCGACGTGGTGGTATACATAGTGCGTCGGGACGATATCAAGCACGGCAAGCTTGGTGACGCGCGCTGCATGATCGAGCGTCAAACGGTGGGCGACGCGCGCGCCGCGATCATGGCCCACGACGGCGAACTGTGTGAATCCTAACTGCTCCATTACTTCCACCTGATCCTGCGCCGTAGCGCGTTTGGAGTAGCCGAAGTGATTGTCCCCATCTGCGGGTTTGCTGCTGTCGCCGTACCCACGCAGGTCGGGCAGCACGACCGTAAACTCTTGCGCGAGCCGTGGCGCGATTTTATGCCACATGACGTGCGTTTGTGGATAGCCGTGCAGGAGCAGCACTGGTGATCCTGTCCCAGCTTTGACTCCGTTAATCGTTGCCCCCGTGGTCTTGAGCGTGAAGCGTTCAAATCCTTCAAACATAAGCGTCTCCTTTCTGAGTGATTCTTCGTAGACGCGGCTTGTGAGTTCGCCAATCACAGCAAAACTGAATCATTCAGACAACGGCTTGGGTCTCCATAGATGGCCAGGCAGCCTGCCATCGTGAATGATATAGGAGCGGTCCGGGGAGAACGTTTGTATGGTAGATATAGCGCAGCGCATGCATCGTCGGCGTGGGCAAGACGCGATATGCCAAGTGGGGACAGATGACCGGTCTATGTTATGCTCGCGCCAAGGTTTAAAAAAACATTGAGCAACGATGTCATCGCATATGCAACAAGAAAGGAACGCGAGTATGGTCTCTCTTTTTGTGATGGGCTTTCTGGTCTTTTTCAGCTGGCACAACACCGTGGAGGCGCAACCCGCCATCCTCGATCGGCCGATGCGACTACGTGTGACGGGCGAATTGCTTCCGGCGAACGGGCAGCCGTTCGAGGATATCGTGACGGCAAATGTCGTAGTCCACGATAAACCCATGCTGTTGCGTGTGGGGAAAGTTGAAGAATTAAGCTCTGCGGAACGCGAGCAAGCGGTCAAATGGGGCGTGTTGTTCCGCCAGGTGCGCTTTTATGGTCCCACGCCGCTACTGCAGCAAATTGAGAAGGAAGAAGGGACAGGAAAAACCTTGACGATCGAAGGAGAATTGGACACAAGAGTCCGGCAGTTTTTGGTGAAGTCGGTACAGGAAGCGCCAGGAGCTGCACGGCAGTCGTCGGGTAAAAAGTAAAGGCGAAACCGGTGCTGCAGCTTGCGTTTAATGAGGAGAGATCGCCATGCCGATACGGAAACAACCTGAGGCCAAGAGGGAAGGACGCAGTCAGACCGAAACAGCAGCCATCCCACGTCGCTCCTTTTTACAAAGCGTGGGAGGCGGCGTTGCTGGTGCGGTGCTCACAGGGGCGACCCTTCCTCGGATGATAGCTGCGCAACCAGCTCCATCCGCCGATCCTGGACTCTTTGAGACGATGTACTCAATGCGATCGATCCGCCGACTCAAGCCTGATCCTATCCCTGAAGAGACGCTCAAGAAAATCGTCGAAGCAGGCATTCACGCCCCGAATGGCGGCAACCGTCAAGACTGGGGCTTCATTCTCGTGCGAGATCCGGAACTGAAACATTTCATTCGTGACCGTTATCTGGAGACACAAAAGAAGCTGCAAGCGCGCAATCCGCCGCCTGCTGATCTTCCTCCTGCGCGGCAACGGGCGCTGCGAGCAGGGGCGTATCTAGCCGAGCACATGCACGAGGCTCCCGTGCTTGTATTGGCTTGTATGCTCAAGGAATACCCGCCTTGGGCGCAGAACCAGCGCGCGAGCACCGCCACGGTCCACGGCTCGATTTATCCCGCCGTGCAAAACATTCTGTTAGCCTGTCGTGCGGTTGGCATTGGCGCGACGCTGACAACGACGCATTGCTTTTTTGAGGACGAGTTGAAACAAAAGCTCGGCGTGCCGGAGAACATGGAAATCTCCGCGCTGCTGCCGCTGGGCTATCCGCGCGGTAAACTTGGGAAGACGACGCGTAAGCCGGTGGACGAAGTCTTGTACTGGGATCGCTGGGGGAAGAAGAGCGCGTGATAAAGAGAAGCAGAGGAAGAACCTGGCGTATCGTTCGCCGAAGACCATAGAGCAAGAAAGCCCAATTCATGGATAAGGGCTATTTGCCGCCGCCGCGATTGCTAAAGGAGAGATTGTCGCTATCGTTCATAATCGCCTCTATGCGGCTGCTTCTTTCACCAATTGACTTGCGACGGGAAAATGCTCCACGGCGACTGCGATCATGACAGTCTTGAAGACGTCTGGCCGGGCGCCAAGGGCGCTCACGATAAGCTGTAGTGAAGTGTTGCCGGCGCCTTCGCCGATGCCGTCCACCGTACATTCGACTTGACGGAAGCCGTTTTCGATGGCGGCTAAGGAGTTCGCCACCGCAAGGCCGATTTCATTATGGCAATGGACACTCCAGGTGACCTGGCCGCTGTTGACGACGTGTGAGCGCAGGAATTGGCAGAGCGAACCAAACTGTGAGGGAACCGCATAACTAACGCTATCGGCGATGGAAATCGTTGTGGCGCCAGCCTCGATAGCGGCGTTGCAGATCCTCACCAGCAACACGGGATCAGCGCGCGAGGCGTCCTGGGCGGAGAACATGATGTGATCGACATGCTGCTTTGCGTACGCCACTGCGGCGGCGGTGGAATCAATAGCCTGTTGCCATGTCTTCTTCGCCTTTTTGAGAAACTCGTTTGACGTTGGGCTGAAAATATTGACGCCAGGAGCCTTGGCGCGCTCAACGCTTTCCAGCACGCGCTCCACATCTTTGATATTCACGCGAGCGAGGCCATAAACGACGGGATCGCTAATCGCTTCGGCCAGCGTCCGCATTATCTCAATTTGTGAAGGCCCGCCGTAGCCGACTTCGATCGCATCGACATTGAGCTGTTCGAGTTGCCGGGCAAAGCGCAGTTTCTGCTCCACGGTCATGGTCACGCCCGAGTTGCGCAAGCCGTCGCGGAGCGAGGTGTCATAAATTGTCACCCGTTCACGTTCCATGGGGAAGTCCTTTCGTTCCTTTTCTCCTTTGACAGGTTTGGATGGCTTTGTCTATCGCTTCGCGTGATTCTTGTCATACCGCTTCGGAATAGGCAGAGTGAAAGAAAAGTGACGCAATTGCCGTAGTGAAGATAAGGAAAAGTGACTGATGGCGGACAAGACGAAAACACAGATCAATCTGCAAATCGCTCTGGCGGGTGAAGCCGACGCCAACCGACGCTACACGGCGTACGGCATTCGCGCGCTGCAAGAAGGACATCCTGAAATTGCCCAACTGTTTTTTGAGGCCGCGGGGGCGGAAACCGCACACGCCTACGCTTTGCTCTTTGCGCTTGGCGCAATTGGCACGACAGCGGAGAATTTGCGCACGGCGGCGCTTGGTGAAACCGGCGAGATCGAGCGGGTATACCCGCGTATGATTGCCGAGGCTGAGGCTGAAAACAACAGGCAAGCGGCCGCCATTTTTCGTGTAGCGCTCGACCGGGAAAGGCATCATCAGGAAACTTTCCGGCAAGCGCTTGCTCTGTTGGAGTCTACAACAAAGGAGACGCCGAATTCTCCTTCGCTGCAGCTTTCAGAACCGACCGTGGCTCCACGTGCGACGGCGGAATCATTCAGTAAAAAGGCGCCGACCGATGCGCATGGGCCTGCCTCCTCACTTCCAGAGCGAGCGAAAATGAGCCATGCGACAACGAAACGCGGACTCAAAGAAATTGAAACTGAGCGGGAGCGCATTTCCCGCCTGGCTGGCATTCGCGAAGTCGTCTTCGGCGGTCAGGATGGCCTTATCTCAACCGCCACGTTAGTGGCTGGGATTGCCGCCACGACCTCACAGAATGTCGTCGTACTGGTGGCCGGAGCGATCGCCGCTGTCGCAGGGGCGTTGTCGATGGGGGTCGGGTCCTACCTGGCGTCGCGCGCGCAACGGCAACTGTATGAGGCCGAGTTGGCGAGCGAGCGGCAAGAGATCGCTGCTAAACCTGGTGAAGAGATGGCGGAGTTGCTGGCGGCGCTTGTTGGCCGCGGCATGTCCCGTCGTGATGCGATTGATGTAGTGCGCCGCATAGCGGCGCACCCGCGACTGATGATCGATCTTCTTGGCGCATTTGAATTGGGATTGATCGCGGAAGGGCTGGCCTCGCCCATTCGCGATGCCGCAGTGACAGGAGCCGCGTTTCTGTGTGGTTCGGTCATTCCCCTGTTGCCGTTTCTGTTGCTCGACGTTGCCGTGGGATTGGCGACGGCCATGGCGCTTGCTTTAGCCGCGCTCTTTACCCTTGGCGTGGTGAAGGCGCATCTCTCTGGTCGTGCCCTGCTCACAAGCGGTGTGGAAGTGGTGGGACTTGGCGGCGCCGCCGGCGTGCTGGGCTATGCGCTTGGCCGCGTGGTGTCCGTGTTCTTTGGGATTAGTATTTAGCAGTAGGGGCGATCGGAGCCGGTCGCCCCTGCCACTTTACCCCAGATTCGCCGCGCCACATCGACGACCACCCGCAACTTCGCTATTGCCTCACGCCGCCTCTGGGAGCTGAAACCGCATCATGCCGAAGCCGACGGCCATCATGGGCTCGTACATAATGACTTCGCCTTTGGCGCCTTCGACGGCTCCTGCTACCGCCACCCAGTTGCGAATCTCGTGCGTGCCGTTGCCGACCGCATCGAGTTCCGCATCGGTAATCTTCCGCAGCGTCGGGCTGTTGGCGCACAGCCGTTTGAGAAATTTTTTGTCGAATTCTGGATCAATCTTGCCCATATCCGGGGTCCCGACTGCATGTGATAGTCCGCCGGTGCCAAGGATCGCCACCCGGCGTGAGCCGCCCCATTTGCGAATCGCGTCTCCCACCATGCGGCCGAACTCATAGCAGCGCTTGACGCTCGGCAATGGCGGGAGCACGCAGTTTTGAATCAGCCAGAGATAGGAAAGATCCCACTTCGGCGTCAAAAAATGGAGCACGGTGAGAAACCCGTGTTCCAGACCGGCCTCGCTAATTCTGGTTAAGTCAAAGCCTTGTTGTGCGCCTTCACGCAACACGGCTTCCGCTAATTCTGGCACAAAATTCACCTTGATGCTGTTACACGGCATGCCGAGCCAGTTTTCGACTGGACCCACGCCGGTTTCCGCCGTCACCACGCCAAACGTGGGGTAGCGACGGGGATCGAGCGCGTTAAAGTGCTCGTCTGAAATCACCACCAGGGTGTCGGCTCCAGAGGCGGTCAGCGTTTCCCGGAGCGAATTGAAACCTTGGTGCACCTTATCCCATGCTGCTTGATCCAGCATATGGGGAGCGCTGGTCAATAATGGAACATGAACTGACGCCATTGCTGCAACGATTTGCGCCATAATTTTCTCCTTGCAAATTGAGAGTTTGAGAGTCTACGGCTTCGTCTAGCGTCTGGGGTCTAGTCCGAAGTCTAAAGTAGATTGTTTTGACTCCAGACTGAGAGACGCCAGACGCTAGACTGATTGCCCCGTCGCCATCTGCAATGCCTTGATATACTGCGGCAGCTCGTAGCGAATCGCAAAGGCGAACTGCACGAGAATGTACGGATGCACCCCCCCCTTCGTATAGAGCCAGCCCATGTCTTTAGCCTTAAGCCGGTCCTGTTCCTCTGGGGTGAGGCCATACTGCGCCGCGACGGCGTCTGGATCGTTCTGAAACCGTGCGAGCGCTTCTTCCGAGCGAAAAAGATCAACTAGCATGATATTTAATGTCTGTGCGCTCATAAGCCCTCCTTCGTTGTTCTTCTTACTACGAATTGGGAGCGATCGGTAGATAGAAGAAGAGAGAGAAGAGAGAGAGGAGAGAGAAAGGAGAGAGAAAAAAAGAGGGGCATGCCTGAGAATACCCCTCGTGAGACAAGTCAGACAGACGTCGCGGTGGTGTCGATCTGCAGATCTTTCAGCGGAGAACGGTCCACCACGGGCAACCGTTTGGCTCCTGGCTGCAGCTTCACTGAGCCAGGGAAGCGCTCAAAGGGATCTTTCAGATCAATCTCCTTGGCGTATTCCTTGAGAGCTGGGATAACTTCTTTGGCGAACAGTTTCATACTGTTAAGGCGCTCTTCGTTACTCACCGGCCCTTGCACCTGGAAGAGAGTGAAGATGCCCGTGCGCAACACGCGCAAGATAGACTTGATCTTCTCAGTCACCGTCTTGGGCGTGCCGACGATCATGAGGAGATTTTGTTGCGCCCTTTCATACGCTTGCAGAAGTTTTTGCCGAATCTCATCGTAGTTCTTGCCTTCATCAACGTTTTTCCCTGTTTGCATCTGCTTCAGCCGATCCGCACTGAGGCCGACCCAACCCCCGCCCGGACGTCTGCCAAGCAACCGAATCGCGCCTTTGGAATTGTAGCCTGGTGGTAACGTATGCTCAGGGCGAGAGAACGCATTCGCGCCGCCGCCGAATACGAAGCCGCGGCCAATCTCCTGGGCTTTCTCTTCGGTTTCCGCCACGAAGACGCCCATCAGGTACCCGAAGTTTTCAGGACCGGCTTGATAGCCATGTTCCGCCGCGACATCAGCGTAGAGATCCCAGATATCACAGGTAGGGCCAAGATTGGTGACCAGACCGAGATACGGATAGGCGTGTTCCGCACACCACTTCACAGTTTCGGGACTCAACACGCCGGGAATCCACATCTGTGGATGCGGTTTCTGATACGGCAGCGCCCAGGGGTTCACGTGTCGATAATGGAAGTGTTTTCCTTCGTAGCGCCACGGACCGGGTCGTGTCCACGCCTGGATGATAAAATCATGCGCTTCGTTAAAGTACTCCCGATTGTAAGCCGGGTTGGCGTTGTTGAAGAACTGCTCACTGCCCGCACCGCGCACCCATCCCGCGACCAACCGACCCCGCGAGATCAAATCGATTTCGGCCAGCTCTTCCGCCATGCGCAGTGGATGCTTGATAACCGGCAGGGGATTTCCGATCAGCACAATCTTCGCCCGGCTGGTAATGCGCGCCAGGATGGCCGCTTCGACGTTCATCACGCTGCCCATGCAGAAGGGATTGCCGTGATGTTCGTTGAGCATGAGCGCATCAAAGCCCAGTTCCTCGGCGTAGCAATATTCGTCGAGGAAGTAGTTATAGTCGTCGGCGGCCTTTTCCCGATCAAAATACTTGTTCGATACTGCAAAAAAGCCTTCGTTCCTGAGCACTTCGTCTTCAGGCACCCAGCGATACGGACGTTCAGTAAAATAGCCAATAATCATACCCGCTGCTCCTTTTTAGAGGGTGTATGTCAAAACTCGTATTCTGATAGCAGACAAA